>JAESSU010000297.1 GCA_016763955.1 Phycisphaeraceae bacterium
ACGATGGGCTCATCGACATCATTAAGTTTGTCTGACACGGGAATGTCGGCGAGTTCATCAATGGCTGGCGAGCCGGTGTTGAAGACTAATTCCGGGGCTTCACCCATGCGTGTGAGACGTTTGGCACTTTGAGAGCTCGCTGCAAAATGCAGATGCGATAGTTTACTAATAGCATGTCTCATCGCTTCGTCGGCAACGCCTTGTGCGCGATCTCCGCCATGGATGTGAGCAAGGTGAAACCCGCCGACACTCGCTGCGGTTGCGCCTGCCATCGCTTCGATGCGATCACCTAGTACCAATACGACATCCGGTCGCAGGCGACTAAGGACTGCGGAGATGTTTGCGATGCCCATGCCTGTTGCGATGGCATCTGCGATTCTGCCCGACTCGCCTGGGCGTTGCATGGGAATTTGTGCATCGATGGTAAACCCTGCATCGGTGATGTCGCTTAAAGTGTTTTGCACCAGATGCAGTCCGCTTGCGATGACTTGCAGGTTAAGTTTGGGATGTTGGCTAATGGCTTGCATCACTGATTTGAGCAGGCCAAAGTCCGCACGTGTGCCGGTGATCACTGCGATGGTGCGTTTGCGTGTCATGGTTCTTATCCCTGATTTTTTCGGTGTTCAAGGACAGCTTGAGCAAATATCAAATCCAGTTCATCATCAATGTCCACCACGTCTGTGGGTTTGGTGATAATGGCCCGTCGGTCTTTGCCTAGGAAGTTATGCGGGTGGTTGGGATCGACATCAAAGAGTTTGTCTCGCGTGACTGCTAATACGCCTGAGTTGAGCATGTAGACAGGGGGCAGGTCTTGTCGTCGATAGATTTCGTTGGGGATGTAGGGTTCGACGATGTCGGTGTCTGGGCCTTCAAGTTTTCGCATCCATAAGGGATGGGTTTTGCCGACGTTGTAGACGGTTTGCACGCTATCACATTGTGTGTCGATGAGTTTGGTTAGGGCGCGGTCGGTGAGGTTCTCTGCTCGCAGGGCAACGTTGGCATAGAGGATGGCAATATAGGTTGCTCGTTTGCCTGTTTCTTGTTCCCAACTGCTTACGCCATGTCTCACTGCCGCGTCGATGGTGACGGTGTCGCCTGCAAGTTCTGCGGGTCGCTGATAGGTGTGGATGCCATAGGTCTTACCGATGTCAAGAATGTCCGGGCCGTCTGATGTGAGG
Source organism: Phycisphaeraceae bacterium (assembly GCA_016763955.1). Taxonomy (GTDB): domain Bacteria; phylum Planctomycetota; class Phycisphaerae; order Phycisphaerales; family Phycisphaeraceae; genus UBA7800. The sequence goes on from JAESSU010000297.1 coordinate 1,179, forward strand.
ATGACGGCTTGGGGTTTGTGACTTGCTTGTGCGTGTTCAATGGTCCATGCAGTGAGCGGTTTACCTGCAAGTATGCGCATGTTTTTATGCTTAAGTCCCTTGCTTCCAGCCCGACCGATGATGACAGCGATGATGCTCATGTTTTTTTTAGGGAGTAGTCAATAGGGAGTAGGCAGTAGGATAATGCAGTTTTATCTGCGATTGTCTTGTCCTTAGTGTCTGTTCCCTATTGCCTGCTCCCTACTCCCTAATTCTCACGGCCGATGCCATTCGTGACATTGTTTGCAAAGTTTTAGTGAATCGAGATTCAATTGTTCATGGGCTTGGCAAAGTGATTTCCCTTTTTGATCCCATAGCTGCGACAGGCTAAGGGTCTCTTTGGCTAGTGATCCTAGGGGGGCCTTTGCTTGCCAGTCTTGATCGCATTGAGCGACCGTGCCATCACTCAGAATCGTTATGCGTCGTGAAATTTGACGACAGGCAAAGCGCGTTGGCGGAGCCATTTGCACGGGGCCTAGATGAGGCATTAGCCCGCAACCTTCTTGTGATGGAAGGATCACTGCTTGCTGGGTGTAATGCATCCATCGGTCAAAAAATGTTTCCATGTCCTTAAGGTTGTCTGCGACTTTAATCAGATGCGGTATGATCCAAGGCACGCCCGGTTGGATGTCATATTCAGGTGACTGCCAGCGGCGGTTACGCTCATTGAGCAAGCCTTGGAGATTGTCGGTGATGTGTTTGAAGGTGTACTGGCTGTCGACGGGCTCGCAAAGTTTTTCATACGTTGCAGCGGTGTCTGCATTGAGCCAGACCGTGACGATATCAATGGGCAAATCCAATATTTTTTTGACTTGCTCCCAATCACTTTGCAGGTCCGTCTGGATGCAAATACCCATTGCACCAGATTCATGTGCAAGCTTGACTGCTTGATCCCATTGCGGATGAAGCATCGCGTCGCCGAGTCCGCCAAATGTGACTAGCGATTGGGGTGCAAGTCCCTTGAGAATGCGTTCTAGGATGTCCATCGATATGGGCTTGCGGTCAAAACTTTGGTAATGCTGTGGGATTAGCGGGCCGTTAACAATTCGCTGGGGGGTGAGCTCAATGGTTACCTGCCCAGGTGTGGTTAAGGGGACGTTTAAGGCTGAGACAATTTCTACGGCGCTGGCTTGTTCAAAGTTAATTTTTAGCTGATCGATCATGGCAATGCTGTGCGGATTGTCATAAATCAATCGCTGTGAAAGACTGCGCACAATCGGGGGGATTGCGTAGCAGATGTCCCGGCCTATGGGGTCCGCTTGTGGGTGAGCAGGGACATAAGCAAGCATGTTGCCAACGCTCGACCCATCACTGCTAGCCATCTCTGCAAGCAGGTTTGTTGAGATGACAATGCCTGACAACCCCGGGGGCGCCTGGTTGAAAGTCATCTGCATATTTTCAGGATGTTCCAGGTGAATGGCTAATGTTTGTTCGCAAAATTCCGGGTCCACCAGTGGCCAGTCACCGCCGACGAGAATCACTGCATCGCCGCCATGGGCCTTGGCTGCATCGTAGATGGGTTTGGCTGGCAGCAGTTCGTCATAACACGTTGCGCCCCCAAGTCCACCACGCCAATTAGGCATTGCCCACTTGCGTGCTACTTGTCGCATGTTCGTGAACTTGTCTGTTAGTCCATCTGGGTCTGCGTGAAAAAGTAAGGGCTTTTTCCCCGCTGTGACCAGGTCGCTTAGGTCTTGGCCTAGAGGATGGACGATGACAATTTTGCGAACGGATTTGATTTGATCCAGCCGCAGGACGGTTTGCTGGAGGACACTTTTGCCCCCTAGATCATTGGCAATACGTGAGGGCAAACCAAGTCGGTTGGTTTGTCGGTCGGCGATCACGATGGCAAGGGTGCTGGACATAGTGGGTTAATCAATCACTGGGTGGTGGGTGTTCGTTTTTTGGTTTGCTTATTTAGATCACGGGTGCGTGTTAAGGCATCATTGAAAATTTGTAAGCCCTCATCACATGCTTGAATGAGCCATTGGAGATTGACGATGTCTCGGTCAAGCTGCCGGGTTTGGACTTCAAATTCATCAAGTTCTTTGTGCTGAATAGCGCGGTCTGCACGGGCGCGTTTAAAAGCGCCGATGGTGTTTAGGTCGTTGATCAAACTAAAAGTGTCTTGCAGTCGATCGACCCGTTTTTTTTGTTTTTCAATCTTGTCGTGAATCTCACAAGCACGGTCGTAATTGCGCTGATGCTTTTTCATCTGTTGAAGCAGCGGAATGGTTTTCTGCGAGACCCTGCGAATCTCTTCGACTTGAGCAAGGCGGTGTTTTAGGAGCTTGACCATTTGTTGCAGGCGGTCTGAGTCAAAGCCTATGGGCGGTATTTTGTGCTTGGGGACGGGCTTTGTGGCATAGGCTTCTAAGGCTTGCGCTAAGGGCATGGGTATGGTGTTTTGGATGGGCAGCCCACCTTCAGTACAGTCGAGGACTTTCTGAGAGGCCTTGGCAAAGTCTCGCTCAAACTGCTTAAGGTAAGTGATCATTTGTTCGTCGGTGAAGATGGGGTTGCCATACATGTCATCTTCACGCGATAGCAGCCCTCGGTGTCGGACGATGCGTTGCCACTCCATCATTTCCAGTGTGTTAAAACTGTTTAGTTCAGTGGACCAGACATCGTGGATGGCGGTACCCGGGCAGTAATAAAGCCCGTCGGAAAAACCCAGGTCCTGGCCAATGAGCATGATCGGGTCACAGCCTAAATGTTGAGCCACATAGAAGGATAGATGAGCCACGGTCGCACCTGAGGGGACGGGCGTGATGGGCGTGGCAAGCTCGTCGAGCATCCGATCCATGAAGTTGCTTTGTGTGACGCGAATCGGGCCGGGAAAGCTATCAAGAATGCTGGGATTGGCTTTGGCTTCGGCAACGAGGGTGATGTCATCAAGCTGCGGGAGCCCCTCGTAAAACCGACTTGAAATCGCATGGTAATCCAATGCAGTGACAAAGTCCGGTCGAATCCCACGCGCCAGCAGCGGCTTGAGCGTGGTCTGAGCAGAGATGATGACCACGTTCTTGCGAATCTGGGGATTGCATAGCAGGTCTATATTTTTAGCAAGACTTGGCCCCGCTCCAACACAGACAGCAGGGAAGCCGACCTTGGACTGATGCAGCTCGTTGGTGTTATGGCCTGCACCGTAGTAGGCGATGTTCATCGTGTTGTTGCGGACGGTGCGCGATGAGTTGACCAGTGCGGTGGCGACGTTGGTTCTGAAAAATGACAGCGCTTCGGTGACCATGCCGCCAAAGGTATTTAGTGAATCGGGATGGAGTTGACGGCAGGTCGGATGGGTGATCAGTTGCGTACCTTGGGTCATGATGCTGCCAAAGCCTTCGATGCGTCCTAGTAGGCCTGCGCGATCCATCGTGTCATCTGTAAGGATGACGCCTGCGCGGCCTAGCCAGTTCGTGTGATCGATTTTTTCAAGGACGGCTCGCAACAGTGACAAATCCGGCTCATAGACGATGACCAGCGATTTGTTGTCATTAAGCTGTGTTGCAGCCTTGGCTACGTGATAGCCTAGCCCAACGCCTAGGTATACGGCTGCGGCATGTTTGGTCGGATCCAAGGCACTGTTGAGTTTGTCAGCCTCTGCCATCGGGTCAAACCGACTTGCTAGGGACAATTTTCGCCCGTCATGCTCGATGGTTGCAGTGAGTGGGCCAGCTTTGGATTGAGCCCATTGCACATTTGCAGGCTCGATTTGCTCAAGACGAGTGGCCATTTCAGGCTCGGTTTGTGCCAGTTGTGCCAGATTGGCGCGCAGAATATCTGTTGCATTGACCATCATTGTGCTGTCTATTATCGGAATATGACAGTCAATCCCTTGAAAAGCTGTGAGGGGTTATTGATTTGTAAACTCTGTTGATGTTTTTACTTTGTGACCCAATTGTGGCCCGGTATGGATATAATTAACCGCTGATGAAATATTTCCTGCATTATCGTTTTGTGTTGTTTGTTCTGCTAGCCTTGCTTTCGACTTCGTTGCAAGCTCAGCAGGGGGCTGATACGGTGGATTTACGTCCCCGGTTTATTGCTGGACAACAAGCTCGGTACAGTCTTTGGACCCGTCGCAATACGCAGACACAGGTCACGATTTTGGAAGATGTTCGTCAGCAAGATGGCGGTTATGTCGTTGAAGGGGAAGCGACTTGGCAAGTTCTTTTAGTCGATCCTGATGGTTCTGCGCAGTGTCAGATGACCTTTGATTGGTTTAGTCTCACGATTGATTTGCCCGATGGGACACAGCAAGTTAATGACACACGCACGGGAGCGAACCAATCGCCAGGTGTTTATGAAGTTATTTCTGCGATGGTCGATAATCCTGTGACATTTACCATGGCTGCTGATGGTTCTGCAACCGCCGTTTTTGGAACACAGGCCATGCGCTCTGCGGCGGGGGCGGATGTGGAGTTGCCTGGCGATCTGGACTTTATCGAGTCTGCAAGTGATCTTGCGACACTGCCTTTTGCACCTGCTAATGCAAGTGTGAATCAAAGTTGGGATTCAAGTTTTCGCTGGTCCCATGAGTTAGGCCATATGAATTATGCGGTGGAATCGACTTTGACCTCCGTGGGCAGTGTGCATGGGATTGATTTGGCAACCATTACTAGTACGGGGGAGATTGCCTTGGATGTCGATTATGAAAAACTGCCTAAGGATGAAAATCTTCAGTTGGATGTGACTTTGGAAGAAGGCAGCTTTGAGCAGCAGGTGTTTATGGACATGGATCGTCACGAAGCGGTGGGGCGCAATTCGGTTTTGCGGACGGTCATTCATACGACCATGAATTCAGACGACTACAGTGTCTCACAAGTGGTTCGCCAAACGGTTCATAGTCAAGCGTTACGCATCTCTGAAACCGATGTGATGCCGTAATAGCGTGTTCTTAATTCAACGGTCGCGTTTGTGCGCAGACAAAGGATGTCTGCTGTGATTGCGTTTGGGATGTTCTAATCTTGGGGCTCGGACTCTTCGAGCTTAAAGCGTTTAAGGGTTGCTGGGACGATGCCCCGCTTGGACGCTTCGATAAATTCTGCAATTTCTAGGACTAGCGGATCGCCATTTGCACTTTCGCGGATGAGCTTGGCGGCTACCGGATTAGAATGATGTTCGCGGAACAGAATTTTGAAAGCTTTTTTGATTGCAGGAATATGTTCACTGTAACCTGCACGGCGCAAGCCAATGATGTTTAGCGACACCGCACCAATGGGTTGGTGGAGCATCACAAACGGGGGCAGGTCACGGGTGATGGCCATGGTTCCTGAGATCATTGATAGTCGTCCGACTCGGCAGAATTGGTGAATACCGCCGGTGCCTCCGAGATTGACATGATCTGCAATATGAACGTGGCCGGCGATCAGCGATGTGTTAGCAAGTGTGCAGTGATTGCCCAGAATCACATCGTGTCCTAGATGCGAGTAGGCCATCAGGAAGTTGTTGTTGCCGATGGTGGTGGGGATGTCTGAGGATGCGCGATGGACGGTGACACCTTCGCGGAAGAGGTTATCATTACCAATGACAATACCTGCTTTGGTGACGTTGTGGTCTTCACGTCTTGATTGTGGGGCAAAGCCCATGCAGACCTGTGGGTAGAACAGGTTGTTAGTGCCCACGGTCATGGGGCCTTTAAGGTGGATATGGCTAATGAGTCTACAACCTTCACCGAGAGTCACTGCACCTTCGATGATGCAAAAGGGGCCAACTTCGACGTCGGAGGCCAAGTTGGCCTGTTCGTCAACAATGCTTGTGGGATGGATATTTGCCAATGCGTGTGGATCCTCATCGTACACTAACCAGCAGATATGATAGAAAGTAAGGCTATACTTGCCACCTCAAGGGATAAAGTTAATGGGAAATCGGTCTCTGGCATGCGAGGATTTGGGACGAATGTCCTATGCACAAGCATGGGATATGCAGTGTCAGTTCCATGAAAAAGTGCTAAAAAACAAGCTTTTTGGGGCGATTTTGCTCGTTGAGCACGATCCAGTGATCACCTTGAGTCATCGAAAAACCGTGCCTGAGCATTTATTAGCTGATCCTCAAAAATTGACCCAATTAGGCATTGACTTGCAGCCGACTAACCGCGGTGGGGACATTACCTACCACGGGCCGGGGCAGTTGGTGGCCTATCCTATTTTGCGATTAAACGATTTTAAACTCACCGTTGGCCCTTACATGCGATTACTTGAGCAGGTGGTGATCAACACCCTAGAAACGTTTAACGTTACCGCCAATCGTGAGTCAGACATGACAGGCGTGTGGACGCAGAAGTTG
>JAESSU010000298.1 GCA_016763955.1 Phycisphaeraceae bacterium
TGGGCGTGAGTTGGTATAGTCGTGAAGGGTTAATTCAGCCGCAACCCGGCGACATGGGCCTCAACAGAGGGTGGGTTGGCAAAAACAAAATCACATGGCAATATCTCAAAACTGAGGATGGCCAAATCGACTGGCTTTCACCACAGGTTCCCGAGGTTTATGAGAAGCTAAAAAAAAGTCACTTGTGGGCAGGTGCCAGTGTGTATGCTCATACTTACATTTGGTCGGATCACGCACAGCCGGCTTTGATACAGCGTCAGATACAAGGGGGGGGCAAAGTCTGGCTCAATGGTGATGTGATCACCACGGATAAAATCAGATTTCTTAAAGGTTGGAATCGACTGTTGGTGTGGATGCACTCACCTGCTTTGATTAACGGCCAGGAAAGAAAGTTTGCCAGCGAGACGCAATCCAGCAATTGGACGATGCAGTTTGCCATCACTGGCACGCAGGAAAACGACATCGACAACATTCGTTTTTCAGCCTTTGATCCCACACGTACCACCATGTTAACCTCGGACAATCAACCGATGCGTTTTTGTGCGGAGTTTCGGCGGCCTGATGGTGAGAGTCCTATTTTCTTTGTCGATGAGCCTGTGAATCTGGTGTACAAACTCTTAGTCGAGATCAATACTCAAGATGTTAAAGAGCGCAAACCTTGGTCTTATACGGTGACGCCTCAGACGATTATGGGCATGATGGAAAAACGTGATTCAAAGACCACGCAGTACCGCATTGCTCCGTCAGCTCAGCGGTTTTCACTTGAAAAGTTCAAGGACAACCTGCCTACGAAACTTGTCGTGAAGATCGTGGACTACGACGATCGTCCGGTATTTCAAAAGACTTTGGATTTGTCCTTTGAGTCTGAAAATGACGGTGTTTTTGAGGCGAAGCAGTCGTTGACACTAGGTCTGCTGCCGGTGAATCATTACACGATTTTTACCGAGTATCGTAATCATGAGGATCAGGTGATATTACGCAACAGTCCGCACTCGTTTTCGGTGGTCAGCGGGCCGGTGGATCGGTCATTGGATACGGGAGATCGCGTGCTGTCGACCGTGGGGCATTGGTTGGTTAAGAATGACATCAAGTCATCTTTAGGCCGCTTGCGGTTTCTCTGGCGTGCGGGCGTGACAAGACAGCAGAAGCTCAATCAATCTTGGTCAGCATGGGGGATTTCGCATGATGGTAAAGGCAATGTGACGTTCACGCCCAATCCCAATATTGATGCGGCTATTGATGAGGCCAATCGTTTGGGGATCACAGTGGTGGGCGATCTTTCCACCGGCTTTATCCTTTCAGACCGGATTCGTGATGGTCGTTTTCCACCTAACACTGAAGCAGAACAAAAGGAATTACAAGCCAAATCACAGGCGATTACCGATCCGGGGCAACTGGTGCTGTGTCCTTATGGTGTGCCGCTCTTACCTCCCTTTGGCACCAAAGCTTTTGATAAAACATTGCATGATTACGCTGTCGCACTGGTATCACATTACAAAGGGCGCGTAGATTACTGGTCCGGAGACAACGAAACGGATCTGCATGCAGGCAAAGCTTCTGAGCAGATTGCGCGTGTCTATGCTGGGGCGGTGAAAGTGCTTTATCGCAGTATGAAAGAGGCCAACCCCAATGCGAAATATGTGTCTCCATCCTTGTGTCGCAAGAACGACTTTACCGGTTACTTGCAAAAATGGGGCTTCATGGATGCTTGTGATATTCTGGATGTACATGCGCATCCGATCAACCCGCCAGACATGGATTCGCCGGTGATTGGCAATTCCACCCAGGAAGGTCTTGGCGTGGTAATAGACTATGTGACTCAACAAGGTAAGCAAAAACCCGTGTGGTATGGCGAGCTATCTGCGCCCGCTTCGCACCATGTTGATGGGGTACGTGGGCAGGTATCAAGCCTACTGAAACAACTCGCATGGGCCATTAATAACGAACATGTTAACGTCTTGTCCTATCTGGTCATGTACAACGGTTACGACTACCGATGGCCCAGTGGTATGTGCAATGCTGTGGGTGAACCTTTGCCCGTGATCAACGCGATTAACACCGCCTCACATCTGCTTGATGGCCGTAAAAAAATGTCAACCCTGCCAACACTTAAAGCATCCATTGAGCAACTGCGTGTCGTCGATAAGGAGGGTAAGCAGACGCTGCTACTTTGGAATCACGCACCGACTACCGTCTGGTTGAAGGTCAAAAAAACCTGTCAGCAAATTGATGCGTTGGGAATCCACAAAACGAATCTTGAACCTGATGCCCAAGGGATGGTGCAGGTTCTTGTCGATCAAGTACCCGTGTATGTTGTCGGACAATTTTTAGATCAGTAAGACAAAATGAAAGTGGAGATGTGAATCATGATATATCGTGAAGCAATGATGACCATAGTGGTAATAGGTGTTACTTTTTTGACCAGTCTAGTTTTTGCGGAAGTAAAAACGCCAACCCCCAAGCCGTTTGAAGATCATGCGTCACTGCTGATTTTCGAAGCTGAACCTGCCCCCAAAGAAGTTGATAGCACAAAGCCTGTCCCCAAGGCCAGCATCGCACATCCGACTGCCGTGACCACGGAGAATCAACATTACTCCGATGTGATGCATTTGTATCTTGTGTTAAAGGGTTATAAGCCAAGCACCTTGACGTTGGATTATGCTTTTAAGCAGCCTGTTAAGACAGGTGAATACCGCTGGTGGGCAGGACTCAGGCTAGGGGGTAAAGCCTTACAAGTCATTACGATTTATGCGGGCCCCGATGTTGATCATCTGACACTGCGTGGCAAGATTCGCCAAACCAATAAAGCGTCATGGAAACATGAATGGATGGCTGGGAAACGTCCCGTCCATCTTGATGGGAAAGATCAACTCCTTCGCGTGGTCATCACCGGGAGCGCTAGTGATCGCAAGATTATTGATGCCATGGTGTTTGAACCGTTGACTCCGTAAACACTTAATCCACGATTCGCTAGCGACGTATAATGTCGCGGCTATGCAGATCATCGGTAAATCAGTTTGTAAATACTTTAGGCGTAGTCAGAATCACCATCACGGTAGACATTCTAGTTGAAATAGTAGCGTTCTAATCAAGCCGTTTGGTTTGAGCAGGACATGCTTAATGGACTTGCTATTAAAATTTTGTCAGCAAGTTCTTTGTCGTATAAAATTTAGTTTTTATACGCATCGCGTCTATATTGTGCGCGTCGGACGATTCATAAACCTTTGTAGCATTTACATTCGCCAGGTCAGTCACGCACGGTTTTTAATCGTGATGGGTATGACTTACTCAGCACGTCCGAAGATCATTCGTCCTGCGGAGGTTTGCAGGGTGCTGGTGACGGTCATGTCGATGATTTTATTGACTGCGTTTTTAGCATTTTCGACGACGACCATGGTGCCATCTTCGAGATAGCCCACGCCTTGGGATGGGCCTTCGCCGGTCTTGACGATTTTGACTTGCATGATTTCGCCCGGCAAAGCGACAAGGCGAAGTGCTTTAGCTAGATCGTTAAGGTTGATGACATCTACACCACGGAATGTGGCGATTTTGTTGAGGTTGTAATCGTTGGTCATCACGCGTGCGGGCATGTGTTGCGCGAGGCTGATGAGCTTGTGATCAACGTTGGTGCCTTCTGCTTCTGCTTCATCGATGGTGACGGTGATGACGGAATTTTCCTGGAGTTTTTGGAGAATTTCCAGACCGCGTCGTCCGCGTGCACGTTTGAGTTTGTCAGCTGAGTCTGCGATGACTTGTAATTCGTTAAGGACAAATTTGGGGACGATGAGTGTGCCTTGGAGGATTTGCGTTTCGATGATGTCGATGATTCTGCCGTCGATGATCACGGAGGTGTCGAGCAAGACGGGCTTAGTGCCTCGAACCTGTTTGGCGAACTCGACGTAGGGGATGACGAAGCGGAAATCATCTTTGGTCTGGAGGACCAGCGAGATGCAGACGTAGCAGCTAATTAGGCCAATGAACACTTTGACGCCTTGGAGTAGGCTAAGGTAAGCCTCCATGGACATGGATTTAGGCTGCGGGCCGATACGTGGGATTAGATCGACGAACATGCCCAGTGCAGTTGAGACGATTAGTCCCGCAACGAGTCCTAAAAAGACTCCTGAGATGGCTGCGAGTTTTTTCTTTTTGAATAGATTATCGACAAGGATCACCGCCAGGGTGATTCCCATGGAGATGCCAAACATGATCAGTATGGTTGAAAAATCGAGTTCTTGATTAGCGTCATTAACCTGTTGTTGTAATTGGCTCACGTAAAGTACTGAAATACAACACGCAAACAGGATGAAACATCCTCGCAGTATAAATAGAATCATAAGTCCACTCATTTCCCCCGAAACACTTTCGGTTGATGTATTAATAATATATTTGAGGCAAAATTTATAGAAACCTAAACCATATATGAATAAGCATACTTTAGTAAGCCAAATTTACCAAGTCATTTGCGACAAATAACCTAAGAGTCTATGATTTTATCATTGCTTTGCACAGAACTCTTGTCTGAATTATAATGTTATATTCAGGTAAGAATTTGCAAGTGTAAGCAATTGTAAGCTTTCGTGGTTCCCCGTAACGGGGCTCACAGGAGGCTATGAGAACAGACGGTCGGGCTCGATGCACGGGTGGTCCCATGAACCGGGTCAGGCCTTGATCGGAGCAGCCCTAAGTGGCGTTTGCCCGGAGCCGTTGGTGTCCTGACCGTCTGTTCACATAGCCCCCCGGAAGTTTTGGAAACCCCGGAAGTTTCTCGAAGTCCCGGAGTTTCCTTTGGTGGTTAATTGCCTTTAGATGTAGTGTGTTGTTTGGGCTCAAGCCCAATGCTAAGCGTAGCGAAGCATGGATTAGACTCTTGAAATAAACTCAGGTAATTATGTCCTATACCGTACTGGCAAGACGATACCGCTCCACCGCATTTGAAGGTGTCATAGGGCAAGAACCCATTGCTCAGACCCTCAAAAATGCCATTAAGTCTGGCCGTATTGCACATGCCTACCTCTTTTCTGGCACACGCGGTGTAGGCAAAACCTCCATGGCCCGCATCTACGCCCGTGCTCTTAACGCACCGGCGACCATCCCCGACTGTCCCGTCCCCCCCGGTGAACATGAATATCCCCCAGAAGATGTCCAACAGCGTATGGCGACGGCTATCATGGCGGGGGATGATCTAAATGTCATCGAAATTGACGGGGCATCAAACCGAAGTGTCGAAGATGCTCGCCAGCTTATTGGCAATGCATCACTAGCGCCCACTGGCAATGCTCGGTTTAAAATCTACATCATTGACGAAGTGCACATGCTCACCAAAGAAGCGTTTAACACGCTCCTAAAGACCATGGAAGAGCCTCCCGCCCACGTCAAATTTATTCTCTGCACGACTGAACCTCACAAAGTATTGGCAACGATTCAAAGCCGTTGCCAGCGGTTTGATTTCCGTAATCTCCCCAGTGCTCGGATCGCAGAACATTTGACCAATGTGCTTAAACAAGAAAAAATTGAAGCCCAGGCCGATGCCATCTGGCAGGTGGCACGGTTAGGTAATGGCTCGATGCGTGATGCACTAAGTCTCATGGATCGACTGATCGCAACGGGGAAGTTTCCCTTGTCAGCTAAAATTCTCGAAGAGATGCTTGGTTTGCCTCCTGTTGAACAGGTTGTGGGACTCGTTGAGGCCATGGCTGCTGGTGATATCGGCAAGACGCTGACACAAACGGCGGCCCTAATTGATGGCGGCATTGCTGTGGAGCAGTTCTTTGATGTTCTAATTGAACGCTTGCGAGTGTTGATGCTCGTCGCTGCCTGTGGCAAGGATAGTGAACTCGTTGAGTTGGCTGATGATGCACGCGATCTTGCAGCAACACAGGCTCAATCATTTGATGCTGCGGGTATTGTGCACATGATCGCGCTATGTGAAAATGTCCAACGCACCTGCAAACTCAGTTCCAATCCCCGAGCCTTATTAGATGCTGCGATGGTGCGATTAGCTCTAGCGGAAAAAATGGCAGACGTGTCTGCGGTGCTTCAAGGCGGCGGACAAGCTGGCTTTGGGGCGCAAAAAAAAAACTAACAACTGAGCCCTCGCCTGCTAAGCGACCCGAGGCCCGTCCTGTTTTATCGCCAAGACCAGCACCAGCACCCACGCCAACACCTAAGCCCACAACGCCTCCAACATCATCACCGGCGCAAAGCAATTCGACGACCCCCAGTTATGTGCGTGAGATTGACACGACGGACGTGAAAGCGGTTTGGTCGGAAGTCTCTCGTGCAGCGGGCAGGTCACAAACTTTAAGTTTTCTTAGCGCTGCTTTTACCATTGATACGATTCAAGACTCACAGGTGACGCTTGCGCCCAAGCCGGGCAGTCGCGGTTTTATCACTGAAAAACAAAAGTCCCAACTCGCCCAGCTCATTAGTGATGTGCTTGGCAGGCCTGTCAACGTGCAGGTAAAGCAGAAGGTTCGCCCAGCAGCGACGGCGGACACTTCTAATACAAATGGCGGACTCACTGAACGCCAGCTTGCGATGAAATTACCCTTGGTTCAGCAAATTAGTGAGCATTATGATGTCTCACTTATGGATGTGTCTGACGAACAGCTCATCGATGAACCCTCACCCGATGCCGTTGAAAGCGATGACCTTTTAGACGAGCAGGAGCAAGACGATGTTTGATAATCTCAAAAACATGGCAGGCATCATGGGCCAAGCCAAAGAAATGAAACAAAAAATGGAAGCGGTTCAGGAATCGCTTTCGAGTAAGACGGTTTCTGCGGAATCTGGAGCTGGTGCGGTGACGGTGATTATGAATGGCAAATTTGAAGTCATGGACATCAAGATGGACCCGGTGATGATTGTCACTTTAGCTGGCGAAGGTGTTGATGCGGACCAGCAGATGATTCAAGATTTAATCGTCGCAGCTTGCCGTGGAGCCCATGTTAAAGCTCAGCAATTAGTCCAAGATGAAATGGCTCAAGTGACTGGCGGATTGAATTTGCCAGGGTTGGATCAGATGTTTAAGTAAGTCAATAAAAAAACACTATTGAAATAGCTCGCTGGTCTTTAAAATCGCAGTTGTATTTTTGAATGCAAGAGGACGTTTAGCTACCCGTTTTTGAATCACGTCCGATGTGTCCGATGACCGGGTCATTGGGGTCATGCGGGAAATTTACAGCAGGTGCTTTGCCAGCGAAGTGGTCATCAAGTGACATATTCTGAGATCCGGGCGCGGGATATGCGAAGGTTCCGGGGTTTTCGAGACTTCCGGGGCCAAGGGCGGGGGCTAGGTGTGTTGTGAACATTGGGGGCATGTTGTCATGGGGCGCGGAGGCCATTGCCATGTGTGGCGGTTGGTATGCTTGAGCCCGAGCGCTACGTGGGTAAGCGGGTTTGACGTGCGGAGCATGGGCGCGGAACGATCGGTGAATCGGACTGTTCCGCTGACAATATTCTAAGAGCATGAGCGCAACGATTGAGACGTTATACATCAGCAGAATCATAATTAGACCATGAAGCGCATATTCATGGGGCTGAATGTCTAATTGCTTATGGAAGAAAAAGACATCACCCATGCGATGAAGTTTGAGTTCTAGAGATTTACTGCCTAGTGTGCTTGCAAAGGGCAGGCCTGTAAAATCCTCACGGAAAATTCTGGGTAGGTCCGGGATCAATGCCCACAGTCCACCTGCGGTCATGGATAGTGGAAGCCATCGCCAGCCGCGGCGCATGACCATGCAGCTTACGCCAGTAATGGCTGTTGCACCAGCCATTCCGACTGCAAAATGCATTGTTGTCCATGCCATTTAAGATCACTCCAACAGATGGTCTTCCGCCATGCTGCTGAAGTTGACCTATGAGGTTCATGCAGCGAGGGCGTTTGGTATCTGTTGATATGTTTCGGCATTCTGTTGCGTGAACTTACCCTGTCCAGTGAGGTCAATAACAGTCTTTCCCACTAAGTGTTCAGGTTGTAGCGATTGAATCGATTTGGTGATCACCACGACCTGTGCATCGGCTAATGCGCTCTGTAAATCGTCACGTAAAAGCATCTTTAAATGTGGTAAATGTTGGGCGACATACACTGCGTTGGCACCAATAAGATTCTCTGGAATCAAATCCGGGTCATAAATGGAAAGTGCAATACCCTTACCTAGCAGTTGTTCTGCGAGGTCTACCATTGGGCTTTCACGTAGATCATCCGTACCTGCTTTGAATGTCAGTCCAAGGAGTAATGTCCGTTGACGTCCATGTGATAGGACGGCATCGACACCGCGTTTTAGCTGCGCTTTATTGGCATCAAGAACAGAACTAATCAGTGGTAAGTCATGCCAAATTCATGGGCTTTACCCATCATCGCACGGGTGTCTTTGGGCAAGCAAGAGCCGCCAAAGGCAAAGCCGGGTTTGAGATACGCAGGTGAGATGTTGAGTTTTGTGTCCTGTGAAAAAGCATGCATGACCTTGGCAGGGTCTGCGCCCAAGGCATTGGCTAAAGCCCCAATCTCGTTGGCAAAGTCGATTTTAATCGCATGAAAAATATTACATGCATATTTCATCAATTCACTTTCACGGGATGCTAAAGGCAGATGAGGCGCATCGACATTTTGATAAAGGGTGTGCATTGCCTGATCCACAGCGACGCGATCAGATGGATCATCGGAACCCCAGACAATCATCGGAGGCTGATGCCAGTCTTTAAGGGCGCTGCCTTCGCGTAAAAATTCGGGATGATGACATACTGCAATATTGGGGCATGAGGCTTTGAGCTTGGGGACAATGTGTGTTGCGACAGTACCCGGTGGAACCGTGCTACGGATCATCACCACGCGGGGCTTGGTTTCAAAATGTAGGGACATGGCAAGCTGATCGGTGACGCGATTGATCGCATCGAGATTCACTTGGCCTTGTGCGTTACTGGGTGTGCCTACCGCAACCATAATGATGTCCGCTGCTTTGACTGCGGCAGTTAAATCATCGGTTGCATCAAGCTTTCCGCTGGCATGCATCTGGGAAACGAGTTGTTGCAAGCCCGGTTCAAACACAGGTGATTGACCGCTTTGGAGCATCTTGAGTTTGGTGGGTTGCACTTCTACGCCAATGACATGACAACCTTGGGATGCCAAGGCTGCGCTACTCACTGCACCGACGTACCCCATGCCAATCATTGCGACGGTGGGCATGGTTTTGACTGTCGTTTCTTGATTAAGTGTCATTATGCAGCTTCCTTATTAACGAATTGATTTAACTCATGAGCTTTAAAATGGGACTCTTGGTTTGCGTGTGTTTGACTTGCCAGATGTTGTTGGCATTGCCCGTTTGATGCGGGTAGGTGGTCAAGCCAATCGAGCATTTCGATTGCAGCATTGGACCAACTATGTTCAGCTAGGACCCATTGACGAAGTAGCATTCCAAGTCCCTTGGCAAGGACGGTGTCCGACCAGAGGTCCTCGATGCTGCTAATCCACATCGCAGGATTCGTGCAGGTAAGAACAGGCACTTGGCCCTGTTGGGACTTTAAGCCGGCGATTGCTTTGGGTGAACCAATGATTGGAATTCCCATGGCTGCCGCTTCTAAAAGTTTGTTTTTAATTCCACCGCCGCAACGCATCGGCATGACCGTTACGCTACTACTATGGACATAAGGCCTAATGTCCGGCACACCGCCAGTAATCTCCACACCCGCAATTTTTGCCAATGCGTTCACCGCAGCGTTTGGATTTTTGCCGACGATTTTAAATGTCGCATCCGGATGCTTGGCATGTAATTGAAGCCAAACTTTTTGGCAGAACCATGTCACTGCATCAATGTTAGGTTCAAAGTCCATGCGACCCCAGAACACAAGCTGCTTATTGATCGGGCGGCTTGTTGGGGGCGTAAAGTAATCCATGTCCACGCCGTTGCGGATACAAGTGCTTTGTTTGGCACCTGCAAGATGTTTGAGAAGTTTGGCTTCAAATGGAGCCACGCCAATCGCGCCGTCTAAGCCCCGGGCAAAGAATGTTTCCAATCCGCCGTACAAGGCAAGCTTTTGCAATCGGCTGCTAAGGGTCGATAATCCTTCACGTCGCATGCACGAAAGTTGGAAATAAACCAACTCATCTGCGGCATACCAAACCTTACGAATATTAGGAAACTGCTTAAGGGCTCGGAGCATCAGAATACTATGCTGTCCAAGGCCGATGACGGTTTTGGGTTGATAGCGTTTAACCAGTGAGATAATGCCCGCAAACTTTTCAAGGTCTCTGCCTTGATACTTTGCAATGCGCATCCGAACGCGGGATCCTAGACCCTTCCAACCTTGGAGGAAGTGTTTGGTTTGCTCTGCATTAACGCTAGGCCAATCCTGATACAAACTTTTGATTTGATTAGATGCCGCATCGGGTATGGGCTCAATGCTTGCCACTGCGACA
>JAESSU010000299.1 GCA_016763955.1 Phycisphaeraceae bacterium
GATCAGTGATATTGATCTGAACCATCATTCGTTTGTCGTTGCCGTAAGCATTGTTGATCGCCACTAAGCGATTCGCCGTATCAAATTCTATTGCCGTGATGATCGTGCCTTGGTCATCGACTTCGATCACATTGACCCATGTCGCAACCGGTGCTGCACCTGTGGAGTCGATTGTCAACAGGACATCACGTTGAGCCGTTTGGCCAAAGTTAGTCACATTTAAGGCTGAGGAAGTAGTAAGCAGGAGCCCATCGGTGTTGCTTACGCTGTGTAGCAAACGGATCATCTTGGTATTGGATGTGGAGGCATCAACGGCGTGAGCAATACCAGCATGATTGGCATTGTTAATTTGAGCGATCAGATTTGTAATGGTTGCTTGAATCGTGGAACCAATGAGAACTTCTGTGCCAGTGGGGGTTCCTGTTGCGATGAAGGTATACGTGACTGCTGCGTTTGTACCATCATTGATAATCAGTATTTCATCTGCGACGGGGTTACTATCAAAGGTCATGGTTGCGGAACTCACTGCACCGACTGCATGGAGCTGCCCATCACTGTTGATCGCAAGGCCGGTGATGCTATCAACGATCTGTATGACATCGGTTGCTATGAAATTTAAGCCAACTTGAGTAAAGCCCGCAATTCCATTTGAAGAATAGAGGCCGACATTATTGCCCGCGTCCTCTGCAATGATGTAGAGCGTACCATCGACATTGGCCATTGCACTGATGTTAGTCAAGCCAGTGATTGTGACAGCGGCGGATACTGCTGTGATCTGACCGTCAGCTGAAGCACGTGTAATGCTAGACAGTTCAAACGTGCCCGCGTTGTTGTTAATCACATAGCCGGTCAAGCCATCATCAGACATGGCTATGGCGACGACATTAACAAATGTGGCATCCAATGCATTGTCAAAGTCCGCATCCAGTGCATCGGAAATATCAACAGCAATGGTGGGCACGGGGCCGCCGACTTCGATGTTGGCTCGGCCTGCTGAGTTGGTGAAGATGCGATCCGCGGTAGCTGTGCCATTGTCTTGAATGCTGAAGAATTGGTTATTGCCATCGGTTGTTAAACCGACCATATTGTCTGCAAGAATGCCCTGACGGGTGAGTGCGACAGATAAGCTACTTGGGCTTGTGGTGCTGAGCATGACCAGACGATTGCCATTGGTCGTGGTGTCCAAAGCGATCAGTTCGCCGTAGACGTTGTAACTCAAAGCAGAGATGCTTGTGCCTGCTTGAGCAACCTTGACTTCGCCATCGCCGACGTTGGTGACCGCACCATCAGCAAGGTTGATATTGACTAGCCAGTCCACGCCATCAATGCTGCGGACACCTTGGAGTGTGGTGGCATTTAATGCAACTAGGGCGTTGAAGGTCTCGCTGATGGCCACAGTATTAACTTTAAGAGCTTGTACCGCATCTGCGGCACCATCTACCAGACTGTTCGTCGTCAGATCGAAAGTATAAACGCTTTGCGGGCCATCGGCCGTGGTCGTGCCTACGACATATAGTTTGTCACCCGCAGTCGAAAGTGCCTAGGACTGAACATCCAAAAGCTTGGTGAGACTTGCATCAGTCAAAGTCAAAGCAGCGGTGACGGCTGTGATTTGTCCGTTGACCTGCGTGACCTGTGTCAGGCGATAGTCACCCGTTGCGGTATCCTGATCCAAGGTCCAAAGATGGGTCGTGGTGGCGTTGACTTTCAATGAGGCAATAGCAATCTCGTTATCCAGATTAAGCGTAACGCCCGTTGCATTGGAGATAACTGCATCCGGGGCAGCTGAGCCGCCTGCGGTGTAGGTTGCATCCGTAGGATTGATACGGATCAGTGTTTCGTAACCATCAAAGTCTTGCACGACCGCTAAGAGCATGGTGCCTGTGTTGTCCCAAGCCATGGAAGCGATGGTGGTCTCAACCCTGTTCGCTGTGCCAAAGGCAGTTACTGCGCCCACTTGCGTGGCTATGCCGGAACTTGGATCGACTCTGAAGAGCCGTTTAATATTATCCGTCCCTATTTCGCCAATGGTATAGAGTGATTCACTATCAGGGTCTGCATCGACTGCGGTGATTTCTGTGATTAGATCACCTGTGGTGGCATCACTGATCTGGTTAATTAAGTCAAACGATGTGATCTCGCCAGAATCTGAATCAATATTAACCTTATAGAGCAGGCTTGTTTTGCCCCCAGTTGCTGAGCGGATAGCATAAACTTGCCCCGCTGCATTAAAGGTGATGTCTGCAATGTCACTAAATGCTGCACCGAGTCCGCCGTTAAACAGAGATTGCGCCACGAAGCTATTTAGTGAACCATAGAGTCGAGTTTCTAATGTGCCTGTGGTTGTATTGTTGAAGCTAAAATACCGTCCCGTGCTATCGACCGCAAAACCTTGGACATTATCAATCGCAGGATCGGGGGTCGTAACCTGCAAAGAGGTTTCCGTGTCATCCAAATTAACTTGAATCACACGCCGACCGGGGGTCGTTGGGTCCGTAACCTGCGAGTCATCATAAGCTAGCAGGTTCCCCGTTGGGCTGGTTTCCAATGCGACGATTTGCGTGTCCGCATTATTGACCTGAATGATATTCGAGTCTGAACCAAAGGCTGTGACAATACCATCTGTCATGCTGATGGTTACCATACGATCTTGTGCATTACCTGCATCTCGGAGGATCGAATAAAGCACGTCTCCAGCTTTGGAAAAGCTCATTGCTGTCACCGCATCGGTCACTTGATCGCCATTGCTTTGTATTATGTTGCCCACGAATCCAGCAGAGCCAGTGAAGGTACTCACCGTGTACAGTGCTTGCTGCACATTAGAGGTTAGCAAGCTTGTCTGACCTGTTGCACTACTGAGACTAAAGAGGTTGCCACTGTCATCAATGGAAAGACCGACGAGGGTTTGGT
This sequence comes from Phycisphaeraceae bacterium, assembly GCA_016763955.1. Taxonomy (GTDB): domain Bacteria; phylum Planctomycetota; class Phycisphaerae; order Phycisphaerales; family Phycisphaeraceae; genus UBA7800. Next base: position 2,911 of record JAESSU010000299.1, read on the forward strand.
CGATGCTTAGCGTGTCGGTGAGGGTGTAATAGACGCTCTTGGTGTCAGGATTTCCCAGATCAACGCCAATAATTTGACGGTCTGTGTCTGATGCAATGCCCGATGCCACAGCTACCAACACGCCGTTACGAATGTCTGCAGAATGAATGACCGGGTTGATGTCCGTGCCCACTCCGACTTGGCCGGTGTCTTTAATATTGCTTTTGAGAGTGATGGTGCCGTTAGCTGATCCTGCTGCAGTTAAAGTCCCTAAAGTCGTGTTAACGCTAGATAGACGATATTCATCAATCACGCCATCCGTCCCCGTATCGACAGCGGTGACTAGATATAACGCGGTGCCTGAGACGTTGGTGTCGACAGCAAGGCTGACAATGGTATCCGTGAGTCCTGTGAGTGCGACACCTGCATTGGTGATTGCGGACAGGTCAGTGGCCGCCACGAGCGTGTTCACATCTGAGAGGGTGTACAAGCTGGTCGCAAGACTAGCTGGGCCGGTCGCCCAACTGTTAAGCGGAGTCATAGCACCATCGTTGGTCACGATCACGAGACTGCCGTTTTCGGTATCACTTAAACCGACGTAATTTGTTCCAGCCGGTAATGTTGAATTAGCTAGCAGTCGCGACTCGCTAGGATCAATCGGATTGATTGCGACCAAGAACTGAGCCATGCCATCATTGTGAATACCCAGTAACTGGCCATCATGTAATGTGAGATGTGTCACATTCAATGGCGTATCTGTTACTGCTAGCCCATCAGAGATAATATTGGTGTTTGAAATGACGCCTGCAAAGTCGCCGGTCGTGTCATCGAAGGTCAGAGCTAGCAAGGTCTGTGTGACATTTAATGGATCTGACACATTGTTACGGATCGCTAGCACTTGGTTATTGGTGCTATCAAATGTCAAAGCCCCAAAAGTTGAATTGCTGGTATTAAATGTTGTCGAGCCGTCGGAAAAGGAAGACCCAGATAAAAGCGTGACGGGGGCATCAACGGGGATACTTGGATCAATTTCATAAATTTGATAGTTATCAACACCATCAACCACGGTCGCCGTATTGTTAGTGACTTTGGCAATGACCACTAGACGATCTTGCAGTGAATCATAAGCAATACCTTGAATATCAAGCAGATCAGTGGCGGGTGTAATCACTGTCTCATTGCCAGCACTGTCAATGTGCGTAATGACATTGTCGCTAGTTAAAACGTAGACTTCATTGGTCGTGCCTGGTACTGCGGCGACTGCGACGATTGTTTTGCTGTTGAGAATATCCCCATCAACCACTGCACCAGTTACAAGCAATTCGTCTGCGGAATAACCCGTCACATACAAACTGCCATTGCCATTTGATTCGATGGCAGTGCTTGCAAGAATCGCATTGCCTGCATTGTCTGCAAGTTGACCTATAAGATTAAATGCATCAACAGCATTTTCTGTGTTGCGTGTGATTTCGTAGAGATCGATGGAAACGCCATTGTTAACCAATGCAAACACACGTTGTCGCTGATTGATATCTAAATCGTCTGTTACGACCACATCGATCACGTTGGCTAATGTTCCCACACTGCCCAAGCTGGTGTCCGGCGATAGGGTGGTTGCATCCACACCCACGGTCCACAAGCCGTTGCTTGAGGGGTTGATGTCAAGCCGTTGATGTCGAGAATAACACCGCCGGAAGTGGAGTCCACGATGTGGCCGATTGAGGTTGTACCCGTTGCAAAGTTAGCTGAATCGCGTGTGACTTGTTCTAAGGTATATCCTGTGTCGTTGGCTGTGACGATGTAGGTATTATCCGAAGCACTAATCGTCAGCGCAACCACATCCATGATACTGTCGAGTGTGCCCATGTCCCCGTCAACAAGACTTGGTATTTGAGCAAAGCTTTCAGACTGCCAAAGTTGCGAGTTGCTGCCTGTGACTGCATGCACGCTGTTGACTCGACCATTGGAGTCGATTGCAAAGCCTGCTAGGTCTGCATCAATGACACCGGCTGCGAGTCGTGATTCGACATTGCCGTTTGATTGATCAATGAAGACTAGCTCTGTTCCATCAGTGGTTTTCCGGTAAGCAACGAGTGTGTTTGTGCCATAGGTTTCCATCGCCGTGATGCGTATGTCGGCAGTAGAACCCGTAATCGAAATGCTGTTATGTACACCTACGCCGTCTATCGCACTGATCCCCAAAGCATCACTAGTTGCGCTGCTGGCGATGGTGAAGGTTGTGGCTCCTGGTGTAGCATCCGTGACCGTGAAATTCGGCAATACTGTACCTAGCGTCATCGTGACGGAAGCAAAGTCTGTCGCGGCTAGATTGCCAGAGTTATTTGTGTCAACCGTCAATGATGCATTGCCAGCACCCGTATTTAGCAAGGTCATTTCGGTTGTGCTAGCAGCAATATTGTCAGCAGTGATATCTAATAATGCAGCAGCATTGATGGCAGCAACTAGATTGGTGACGGTGGTCGCTTGATCGGCTCCCGAAACAACAATTGTGTTTGCATTA
>JAESSU010000300.1 GCA_016763955.1 Phycisphaeraceae bacterium
ACTACCAAAGCCTGTGAGGACGACGATGTTCATATCTTGGTGAATTGCCAAGAGTTGTGAGATCAGTTGCAAACCAGACATACCGCCCATGCGCATATCCACAATCGCCCGGTCAGGCCGTTGCTTAAAAGCAATCTCCAAAGCCTGGCTACCACTTTCAGCAAAGAGTACAGGGAAGTGGCGGTCTTCTAGCGCACGAACCAGACGGTTGCGAAGAGCTTGGTCGTCATCGACCACTAGGATCACAGGCAAAGTTTTAGCGGTGGCCTGATTCATGCTGCTCGTCATTATTGCAGTATTCAAAATTTCATCCAATCTGCGGCGGAACCCATTACATCATACACACCGTCAGGACTTTGCATCAAATTGCAAAACCGCAATCGTACCTTTGCCCAAAGCCGAATGCAGCGTCAATCGGCCGTGGAGTTGTTCAGTCATCAAGCGAGCAAGAAACAATCCTAACCCCATTCCTTGCTGAGGGCCTTTGTCAGTACGGAACGGTTCGCCTAGATGTTGCATCTGTTCGTCATTGATTCCGAAGCCTTGGTCTTGCACGATAAATTGATAGTGACGGTCGGACTTTTGAATGGTAAAGGTGACGAATTGATCAGACACTGTGCTTGCGTCAAAAGCATTGTGCAACAAAATCGTCAGCGCTTGAATAAGTGTGTGTTTGCGAGCGGTGATGACATGATCTAAAAGACGATTTTGGATCACGAGTCGATCACTTGCAACAGGCTGCAATTCGTCGCTTAAAGACCCGATCAGTTCATCCACCGAAAACACTGTGGGTTGCTCATCTGCTTGACGAACCGTATCCGCATTCATGCTATCGAGAATCCGACGGCAGCGTTGTGCTTGCTCAGCGATTAGTGCAAGGTCTTCACGAAAATTTTTGATTTGCATTGGAGACTGACAAGTTTGTGCCTGATGCTCTAACTCAGAAGCCGCGAGCATGATCGTCCCCAGTGGTGAACCTAGCTCATGTGCCGCGCCAGCAGCTAACGCAGTAAGTGATGCCAGGCGATCCGAACGATTCATCCGTTGGGCCATGGACGCGATTTGTTTTTCGCGCCTTCGTAGCGTCGTGCGTAATCTGCCAACAAAATAAGTAATCACAATGGCAGTGAGTGCCAACGCCGTCCACTGCCCAGCACGCAACACCCATGAAGAGAGGCCGCTGTTTTCAAACACCGTGTCAGGCACGCGAAATATCAGTGCATCACAAAGCAGTGTGGTGAGGAGCACAACCCAACTCCATCTAGGGCGAGCAACCACCACAGCCATCGCCACATGGATCAAATAAAACACAGCAAATGGATTATTCGCACCCCCGGTGTTTGCCAACACGCCAGTGAGCAATAACACATCAAGGAGCAATACAAGCGGGACAAGAACCTGGGGCGCAGCACGTGTTTTAAGCAGATATATCGACAGCAGCAAGTTCGATCCAAATGCTGCTCCGACCCACATGCTCAGCGCAGCCATGGGTAAAGGCAATTGTAAAACCAAGTCTCCAAGCGCAATAGCCAGCGTCTGCCCCATCACCGCAAGCCATCGCATATGACATAACCAACGCAGGACAATAATCACCTTCGGCTGAGCATGCAGACCATACAATTCATCCGTTTGATAATCGGGCACAGATTGGGTTAGCGTAATACGTTGCAATTCAAATCAAACCTTATTGCTCTTGCGAGGATGGCCCCGCAGCATCATACGGGGTAGAAAAATACTTGATGAGCTAGGATCATTGTCGCTTGGAGATGCTCTTGATCCGCCCTATTCATTAGGCTCATTTTCACCCTCGCGTTTCTCAACTAAATCACGCAAACGCCGCACAATTTCACGAGCACGAGCAGACTGTTCTGAACTAGCTTGCAGCGCATCAAGAATCGCAGCGGGAATGTCCGGCAAACGCTCAAGGCGTTTGATACAACCTTGATTGTAATTGGCAATAGCAGCTAATGGCTGATTAAGTTCATGTGCAAAACTCGAAACCATTTCACTCACTGTATTTAATTTTTCCCCATCAAACAATCGCATGTCCTCTTGGGAATGGGCCCCTCGCGTGATCTCACATATCGCAGACTGAATTTCTTCAAGCTGATCCTCACTGTCATAAATCGCACGGTTGGTCCAACGGCATTTCACAGACAACCCCGTGGGCATCAACATCAAAACATCCAATGTCAAAACCGTGTTGCGAGGCGTAAACTGCTCCCAAAGATTGCTAATTATTTTTCGCTCAGACATCTCAATAAATTCAAACACCAACCGACCTTTATAATCCATTGGCTTTAAATTAAACGATTCAAGAAAGGCACGATTGGCAAAAGTGATCGTCCCATCAGGCAGATAACGAACCACCTGATCGCTTAGGTCATCAACCAACGTCTCAAATCGCATTTGCAAGCGATGCAATGCCCTAGCGTGATAGCGATGTACCGCCTGATAAATAGCGGTGATCAATTCATCACAGGAATCTTTTTTTTTCACACAAGTAAAGCCCCCCTGCAAAATCGAATCCTCTGGGATTTGAATATTGGACGGCTCGATCAACCACACAATCTGAACTTGCGGCGCACATGCACGAGCCTTTTGCAAAAATAAAAGAGTCTGCTGCCCATCACCATCATCATCATCATCATTAAAAAGTAACGCGGCATAATTCGAAAATCGCAATTCATCAATGGCATCTTGTGTGGTGCAAACCACTTTGGTTTCGATAGCCTGACTTTGAAGCACAGACAACAACTGCTCAGGACACTTAGCATCTTGATCCATCACCAAAACTCGCGTCGGCGTAGCATATTGCGTCATATCAGCCATCAATTGGTCTCACCACGGGGCCATCGGAACATTCTCCGTTTACCCCGGTCTAATATAAATGATCACCCACCCGAAAATACCACTCTATTTATCTTAGCAAAGTGACTGCCAGTGGGTCTAAAAGAATCTTCAAAAACGATCCAAACCGTCGCCTTGTCTCTTGTGCCCTGTGGCGTACACCGATTTGATTTAGTTGACCAAAAGGCTCGAATCGATCATCATGTATGCCATATTGTTAGTCGTCCATGGTGGCGGATCAGTAATGATCATGGGGTTCGAATCCTTAAACGACGTGTTCCAGATCAAGGCGAATCGTGCAAATGGATCAGCCGTTTTAGCCCTGTATCGATGTTTTAAAAAATTCTGGCTGATCCTTGACGGGAATATTTGTATGATCCCACGCGACCCACCGCGTCGTCCCCAACTAGGGTTTCTGTACCTGCCACCGTTCCGCGTGCAAGGTATTTCCATCGCTGGCGAAGAGTCCGTGGTGCAGTTACCCGAACTAGACACCTGCTTTGACATTGGCCGTTGCCCACGGGCAGCATTGTCAAGTCCTTATGTCGCATTGACCCATGGCCACATGGATCACTCCGCAGGGTTAGCTTACTACTTTTCACAACGCTACTTCCAAGGCATGGGGGTAGGCACCGTCCTTTGCCATCCTAAGCTCGAACAACCCATCCACAATCTCATGCGTGCATGGATCGATATTGAAGCGCAAAAGACGCCTTACAACGTCAAAGCAATGGAGCCTGACGAGCAGATTGAAATCAAGAAAACACTTTTTTTGCGTGCCTTTGAAACCAATCACCGCGTACCTTCACTAGGTTATACCATTGTCGAAAAACGTTCAAAGCTCCGCCCTGATCTAACGGGCATGCCTCAAGAAAAACTTATTGCGCTCAAGAAAAAAGGGGAGCCGATCACCCAGACCCATGACATCCCATTGGTCTGCTACACCGGAGACACCGCATGGGGATCGCACTTTGATCGGCCAGACGTGCTAGAAGCTCAAATTCTAATTACTGAATGTACGTTCCTAGAAGAAGATCACCGCAAGCGTGCCAATGTCGGGATGCACCTGCATCTAGATGACATCATCAAACTCCTAGAACGATCAACAGCCAAAGCCATCGTGCTCACTCATTTGTCACGTCGCACGCATTTAGCACAAGCTAAAAAACAAATCTTCGAAGCCATTAAACCAGAAGACCGACAACGATTGTTCCTACTAATGGATCACCGCAACAACCGTGAACGATACGCTCAACAGCAAGAGCAACTAGGCGAAGTGCGCGACTAGCGGTTCTTTGCAGCTATTTTGTATTGGATCACAGTCAGTATCGCTACTAAAAATAGCTGCGACACAACGTGTCGCTGATGCATCGCAAGATGCAATACGTGACG
>JAESSU010000301.1 GCA_016763955.1 Phycisphaeraceae bacterium
CCTGTGACAGATTAGGTCGCACACAATCAAATTTTTTTAAAATTTCTTGCAAGGTGACACGCCCTGTCATGGGGTGTATTGTTATGGGCGTAAATATAGACATAATCAAGTCATGCCAGTTGAAACGGATCAGCGTGTGTGATCAATGACTGTTGCAATTAAAAGGGGGCTACTATGGCTCGGGGTGATACGCTTTTTCGTCAATGGAATCTCATCAAAGCTTTGCAGTCGCATCATTATGGACTTAGCCTAGAGGAACTTTCAGAAATACTTACTTGTAATAAGCGAACTGTTCAGCGCGATCTTAAATTTCTCAAAAATACTTTCTCCATTGAGTGTGACAAACGCGATCTGGGACGTCAATTTTGGAAGCTTAAAGACAACGCAAGTGATAATGGTTTGCAATTAACCATGACGGAGATGCTCTCGCTATTTCTGTCTCAGCAGTTACTCTTGCCCTTGGCTGGCACGCAGTTTGGTGATGGCTTGCAATCCACCTTGGCAAAAATCCGAACGCAAATATCAGGCAAAGCGCTGAGCTATTTTAAAGACTTGGATGACTCCTTTTTTATCAAGAGCCTAGCGCGTACCGACTACTCCGCACAGGACCAACAAATTCGTACAATCAACCTGGCAATGCTCGATCAAAAAGCAGTACGGATCACATACGCATCAGCAAGTATTGGCAAAGAAGTCACCAGCGTTTTTCATCCCTATGGCATGGTTCTGTTACATGCATCGCTTTACTGTATTGGGATGTTGGTCTGTTATGACGATGTGCGGACACTTAAAGTTTCACGCATTAAAAAAGTTCAGCTACTGGAACAAACTTTCGATAAGCCCGAAGGATTCACCTTGGCAAAGCATATGCAGTCTGCCTTTGGAGTCATCCGAACCGGTAAAAAATATCTCATCAAAGCTCGTTTTACAGGATGGGCAAAGACCAATGTTCTGGAAATGATCTGGCATTCATCTCAAAAAATTGTGAAGCAAACCGACGATTATGTCATCGTCACCTTCGAACTAGGCAGTACCGTCGAGTTTAAACGTTGGCTGCTGGGGTTTGGTCTTCATGCTTCAATCATCACCCCTAAAACACTGGTCGCTGAAGTGAAAAATGAATTGCAACAGGTCTTGGCGATGTATAACCCTCCTAAATCATGACCTTGCTGATCGATTGTGGCGGTGTCTTGCGGCATCGGGTGACTTGCGAAATGCCGCAGGACTAATGCCGTGATGCTGTTTGAATTGGCGGCTGAAAAAGTAGATATCTGCATAACCAAGCCGCAACGCGATCTGTGAGATGGGCAGGTTGCTGTCGAGTAACAAAAAATGGGCAGCTTGCATCCGGGTGTCGATGGCAAACTGTTGAGGTGAACGCCCCGTGTGCTGTTTGAACCGACGATACACATGCGCACGTGAACAATGAAGCTTTAGGCCAAGCTCATTCATGCTCAAGTGTTTGGCAGGATTGTCGAGAATTTCTTTGCAGAGTGTTTCGACATCATGGTCGTAGTTCCACCGACTTTCAGAGGGCTGTCTATGGGCATGCTGGTCTTCACGATTGATTTCCAAAACGGCAGCATATAGCCAAACGTCTACAGTATGCCGCAACTCCGCTGGCCCGCGAAAGACTTCTAAAGCGCGATCCAATAGCGTTGCCAACGGACTAATCTCATGCATGGTTCGGTACAGAGGCATGTGCGGGGGCAGGTTAGGCGAAATGACCTGACCTTGATCGTCCAAAAACGAAAAATGAACAAAGTAATGAGAGAAAGGTTGTGGCGAAGTGCGATGAAAATTGTACGGCTGCCCACCACGCATGATCAGACATGTACCGGGTTGTAATGGATGAATGCCTTGAGGTGTTTGGACTTCACCATAGCCATCGACCAAATACCATAGATCCAAATCAGGCCAGTTGATGGTATTGGTCTCCGTCAAAGTCCAGTCTTCAGGGCAACGCTGTTTGCCAATGTGATGAGTTTGTATGGGAATGATGAGATGACCCTCGTTAATAGAACTCGTCCTGTTTGATGTACGAAGCCTTAACCCAGCAGGGCAAACGCATGCCCCCCTTGTCTTGGTGAGCCGGGCTGTGTCAGCCCGATTTGGACCCTCGGTCAACTGTAAAATCAGTGATACATTCGTCAATGAACTTGCCCCGGTTTCCCAGCTCTTCTGCGGCACGTTGGGTATAAGACACCAAATTATCTTCGGCACGGACAAAATCATATCCGATGGGGATGAAATTCACCATGAAACATTAATACAAAAAAGTAGATCGGTTTGTCCATCGACTTTTTGCATAAAATGGGGAAAATGTTACATTCTTTCGCAAAATAGGTGTTAAACAGGAAATAGAAATAATGAGTGATTCACCCAAAACCATCAAAATTGGCATTTCAGGTCTTGGCCGCAGTGGCCATGATATTCATGTTAAAGGTCTTGGCGATCTGACCGACCAGTTTAAGGTTGTCGCGGTCTTTGATCCGATTACCCCGCGTGCGACTCAGACCGCTTCGGACACAGGGGCTCGTGTGATTGACTCGTTTGAAGCATTGATTGCAGATGACGAAGTTGAATTGATTGTCGCCGCGAGCATGAATGCGCATCATGCCCAGCAGGCCACCGCAGCACTAAAGGCTCACAAGCATGTGCTCTGTGAAAAACCATTTGGCCTAACCGTTGCAGATGTGGACATGATGATCCAAGCCTCCAAAGAATCGGGCAAGGTTCTTCAGCCCTTTCAGCAACGCCGACAGGAAGTTGATTTTCAGAAGGTCAAAGAAATTTGCGAGTCAGGCATCCTCGGTGAAATCCAATTTGTCCGTATCTGCTGGCATGGATTTTACCGGCGTTGGGATTGGCAAACGGATCATAAAACCTCTGGCGGTGCATTAAATAACAATGGCCCGCATCCTATCGACCATGCCATGATTCTTTTTGGTGATGAAAATCCCAACGTCTGGTGTGAAATGCGCAGCGTTCTTTGCAGTGGGGATGCAGAAGATTATCTAAAAGTCATACTCACTGGCAAGGGACGCCCAACCGTCGAAGTCGAGCTGCATTCCAATGTGGCTTACCCCCAAGACCGTTGGCTAATCTGTGGCAGCAAGGGTGGACTCAGAGGCACCGGTGACAAGCTCGATTGGAAGTCTGTGGATTTTTCCAAGATGCCCCCGCGTCCTTTGGAGCTTGAGCCGTTGGATGGGCGTGCTTATTGCGGTGAAGAGATTCAGTGGGTCGAAGATAGTTGGGCTAGTGATGGCGGCGGTGATGGCGGAGCGGGTGCAGCTCCTTCCACGGAGTACATCCAAATGCTTTACCGCAATTTGTTTGATGTGATTCGCAAGGGATCAGAGCAAAAAATCACGCCCCAGAGCGTGCGTTCTCGCATTGGGGTGTTGGAAAAATGTCGCGTAGCCGCTGCTAATCTCAATGGATAAGTCGTAGTAAATCACAGTATAAACTTGCAGCTGAACTATAGTTTTGTACAATATTCTCCCTTGATCGAATCGTGTTGCGTTGGCCGTTATTGTCCAAGTTGTTTCACGCGTCATCGAGAAAATGAAATGCCTCCCAGAGGGCCGTTGGCGCAGTTGGCTAGCGCGCGTCGTTGACATCGACGAGGTCACAGGTTCAAGTCCTGTACGGCCCATATATTAAAAAACCTCTCACTGGTTCAGTGAGAGGTTTTTTAATATAGGCATTATTAGCAGATTGTGATTGACTCTTGCCTTTGGTTTTTGGGGGGTGATTGGAGATTCAAATCACCAAAATAGACGATATATTCCAAGAATTGCGACGATAGTTACCCTAATCGCAAGATTTTCCCCTTGTCTGAGCAAGAGGACACGGGAATAATTAGATTATAGGAATATTAGGGCTGCTTCATTCAACATCTCGTCATCATGCAGCCAAATTCTAACAAAAAGGAAAATCTCATGGAAAAGTCCGCCAACGTGCATCGGTTAGGGTTTACCCTGATCGAACTACTGGTCGTTATATCGATCATCGCGCTGCTCATCAGCATTCTGCTGCCCGCATTGGGAAAAGCCCGTCAGCGAGCACACGATGTGCAATGTCAGGTAACTATTCGTGGCCAAGCTCAAGCATTTACGAACTATGCTACCGATAATAAAAACTGGTTCCTCAATGGTCCGATACCCGGATCCAACCAGCCCGCTGCTTCGTTAGTCAAAGACGGCCGGGCTTGGGCTGGGACCACACGAAGTGCAGTCATGGAAAGAAGCGGCTGGTTTAAATTATGGAGGACCACTGTCGTCACACAACGACTTTACTTAGGTAGCGGCCTTCTGTATCGCAAGGGCTATATCAAAGACCTTCGGGGGTTTATCTGCCCGTCTAGAAAAGACTTGGCATACAAATCCACAATCGTTAACACGCCTACCAAAATGGATATGAACCTTGTTAAAACTGGGGCACTTACGGTTCAGTCCGAGCCCGTTTTTAGCTCTTACATGTACAACACCTATCTGCATGGGCAGGTTTCTAGCGGTGCTACACTGGGCTTAGGTGGCGCAGCGATGCAAGAAAGCTATCGACTGGGCGATCGTCCTGGCCGAGCTTTTATTGCGGATTATTGGCTGGCTAGAGGGGGTACATGGAAGGATGGGGCTTATGATCTAAACATGGTCGCCCACGACGCTGGCAGAACAAAAAAATATACCGCTCCTTGGAATCCTGCTCACACATCCACCAATACGGGGGGCGTGAATGTGGCCTTCGAAGATGGTCATGTTCAGTATGCGGGGCCTGAACGCTACTTGTATATGAGAGGAACTGGCGGACATATACGTAATACATGGCGTTCCTTTAGCGTCGAACTGGGAGGTTATGACACGATCAATGATGAGCGATAATTCAGACCAGCCTCATTCCAAATAATAATCTGGAGCATCTCCATCTAGCGGCAGCGTTTCAAAGCTGTGCTGCTCCCGAGGCACGGTTTAGCGTTGCATTGGCATCTCAGCTTCTATTTAAAGCAAACGCTATGATTGAACTAGGAGTACGCTTCTAAAATACGATTTATCTATAAAAAAACCTCTCACTGATTCAGTGAGAGGTTTTTTTGTAGATGCATTATTAACAGAATATTGTCGACTCTTGCCTTTGATTTTTGAGGAGTGATTGGAGATTCAAATCACCAAAATAGACGATATATTCCAAGAATTGCGACGATAGTTACCCAAATCGCAAGATTTTCCCCTTGTTGCGGTGTGAGATTGTTGAAACAATAGATTATGGAGAATATTGGGCTGTTTCATTCAACATCTCGTCATCATGCAGCCAAATTCTAACAAAGAGGAAGATCTCATGAAAAAGTCCGCCAACGTGCATCGGTTAGGGTTTACCCTGATCGAACTTCTGGTCGTTATATCGATCATCGCGTTACTCATTGGCATCCTGCTGCCGGCATTGGGTAAAGCCCGTCAGAAAGCCCGCGATGTGCAATGCCAAGTGACCACCCGTGGTCAGGCTCAAGCGTTTACCATTTATGCTACGGATAATAAAAACTGGTTCCTTAACGGCCCGACGACTCTAGGTAATTTTTCAGACGGTCGAGCTTATGGCGGTGGCGGATCAAGACATGGTCAGTTGGAAACAACCTCCAGTTTTAAGCAATGGAAGACTGGAAACTATCCCGACCCCAAGAAACGACTTTACATGGGGGGTGGGCTTCTGTATCTGATGGGCTATATCAGCGACCCTCGTGGTTTTATTTGCCCATCTCGAAAAGATTTGGCATACAAGTTTAAAGCTGCCAATGGCTCTGGGGCAGTTAGGCATATGGACCTCATTACAGATGGGCCACTTGAAGCAAAAAGCGAAAGCGTTTTTAGCTCTTATATGTATAATATTTATCTGTATACTCAGGTTAATACTGTGGGTAAACTCAACACCTCTACGCCAGCCTCGCTACAGAGTTATCGTTTGGGTGATCATCCTGGCCGTGCTTTTATTGCTGATTATTGGACAACTCGAGGTGGATTCGCTGCGGGTTGGGGGACAACAGCAGACCCTCCGAATCTAAACCTAGTGGCTCACGACGCGAACAGAACAAAAAGATATACCGGTTCGTTTACTATTCCTGCTGGCACTGGGGCTTCTACAGTTAAAACATCCACCAATACAGGGGGCGTGAATGTAGCCTTCGAAGATGGCCATGTTCAGTATGCTGGCCCTGAACGCTACTTGTATAGAAGCGGGCATGGTGGTGATATACGTGAAACATGGCGTTCCTTTAGCATCGAACTGATGGGCTATGACACAAAAAATGATCAATAATCATTCAGACTAAAGCTGCGGAACTCTTTGGACACGGTTCAGCGATGCGTTGCATCGCAGCTTCTTTTCAAAGCAATTCGTTGCGTTTGAATTTGGAATGCTCTACTAAAAATGATTTAGATATATAAAAACCTCTCACTGGTTCAGTGAGAGGTTTTTTAATGGGCATATCGGTAAGTGATTATACGCATCGGACGGTTCATAAGACTTTGTAAAGCTTGTTTTTACGATGTAGGTCACGCACAAATTTTAATCGTGAATGGTATTGGATCATAATCGACATCGTTACGGGAAATAGCTGAGATGCGACGCATCGCTGACCTATGCCATAGGGGCTTAGTGGTAGGGCTTTTTGAGTCGTTACGATTGGATTGATGAAAGCACTTGCTGGATCAGTCTTGATCTCTAACATCTTTAGGCTCAGCAACGACCATCAGTTGCACCTGCATATACTGCTGAGGATCAACCAGTGGCAGCGTTGGAGCTAAAGGCATCTCCTGTTGGAGACGTTGAAGCGAGGTGTTTTTAGAACGGGTCTTAGGCAGCGGTTGTATCCAATTATTCTGCTGCATCGGTTGTCGGTTAAGCCACTGAATTAACACGGGCACTTGATTGGCAGGCATGTTGAGTGTGATCACTTCACGAACCTGTTGCGTGTTTGTCTTCTTGGAATTTGAAGCTTCACTTTCAGGTTTGCTGCGGTCTTTTGCTTTGGGTGCATCGGTCTTTGGCGTGGAGATTGTCACACGATTACGAATGGCCCATTGGTTGATGTCTTGAATCGTCTGCATCGGATTCGATGATTGGATCAAACAAATGGTGTTCTGCTGCGGGGCAATCTGGGGCGTAACACGTTGTTTGATCTTGGAACCAAAACTTGTGAACTTGGAGAGAACCCGTTCTTTGAGATGTACGGGAGCTGTCATTGCAACCGGTGAGGAGAGTCTTTTGTCTTGCTCCTGTGCGATGGCTGTGTCTAGATCATCTGCCCAAGTCAGTGAATCTTTTCGTTGGTTTTCTTCTGATTTAGGCAGGTGCAAGGCATTGCCATCGATCATTTTATTTGAAGTGACCACGCCTGAGATTGTCTGCTTTGAGGGCGCTTGTGCGAGCTTGGCCATGGTGGGGGATAAGCGTTTAAGTTCATTGCCCCGACTTGAAGTTGTGGCTAGTGATAAACCGAGATTGACTTCTTTGCGTGATGCGAGGTCTGCGTTTGTTTTTGTCAAACGTATGGCAGAATTTAACGTTTGAGGTTTCTCATATTTTTCAAGCAATGCCATGGTCAATGTCGACTCATCGGCTCTTGCGAGAGAGTTTTGGGATTCATCAGCAATTGAAGCAGTACTGATGTCCGCTTGGTTTTTGATTGATGGGGCCTTGCCTGAGGTTCTCGCAGCAGAGGATTCGAGCAGTTGGTCAATGCTATTGTCTTGGGGGCTTGATTGTTTCATCGCAACAATCGGACTGTTGGCTGCTTCGTCATCAAAGACAAAATTTTCAGTGCGTTGGATAAGCGACTGGTCGCCGATGTGGTGATACATGAGCCCCACCACCAACATGAACATAGCAGCTAGCGAACCATAGGCCATGAGTTTCGCCATTCGGAATTGACTCCGCGAACGGGGCGTGGATTGGCGGTTGCGAGCATGTTTACGTTCAATCGTCAAAGGGCCTAGGAGAACCTGTCTTTGAAGTTGCGTCGAGACATAATCACCTAATTCCATCGGTGCGGTGACCTGATCTAGTTCGGTGAGTATCAGCCGGTCTTGCATCATCATATCCACGAGGCTTGCAAGATTTTGATTTGCTTTAAGCTGATCTTCAAAGGTCATTTTTTCTTTTGCAGTGAGCGTGTTTTCGACATAACCCAGGATCAGGTTTTCGTCGTATTGAGGGGTTGTCATGACGGGGCCTTTCCTGTGTTAGAGGTTGTCGAACTAGATTTTCTGTCGCGGTTACCAGAGGCATGATTCTCTAAACTTCCGGGGGCAGAACTTTCGGGGTCGAGTTGCAGCATTTTTTCGCGAAGGGCTAGTCTTGCTCGAAACAGTCGGCTTTTGACGGTTCCTTCTGGGAGCTCGAGGATTTCTCCAATCTGCTGGTAGTTCATCTGTTGTGTATCGCGAAGCACTAAGACCATCCTGTGATCTGTATCGAGTTGTGTCAGAGCCTCACGCAATAAACGCTTAGTCTCCATCTTTTGGACGTGCAGGTCAGCAGAAAGTTCCCGGCTATCCACAATCATTGAACCAAGATTAGCAGGGCGGGGGCTATTTTGTGTTGATGATGCAGGCTGATCAAGGCTCATGGTCTTGCGGACTTGTTGTTTACGCAGATGTGAAATCGACTCGTGGGTGGCGATGCGATAGATCCATGTCCCGATGCTCGCATTGTTTTGGAACTGGGTAATATTTTGGATCACCTTGAGCATGGTTTGTTGTGCCATATCCAACGCATCATCCGGGTGACGGGTCATGCGATAACAAACGCTATAGACACGGTCTTCAAAGCGCGCAAGCAACTCTGCGAGCGCTTTGTGATTGCCCTGTGCAGCGAGTTTCGCGAGTTGGTCTTCTTCTACGGATGCCATATTACTTAGATTAGGGGTTTGTGATTTGGAACCAAGGGAAAGTATTTTTTTTCATGGGGTTCTTGTGACCTAACCTTAATCTTAAAATCTCTATTTATTGGATTGTGTGGAGGGTTAACCCGAGCCTTTGTTGGCTAGTTGTGAGTCGCTATTCCTGTTACTATGATCGACTGGGCAAGTTCGGTCAACAGGATAATGAAACCCATCGGGGATCTTTTGACTGCGACGAAAACGCTTTGGAGGCTTAAGCCAGTAGCCGCGTACACAAATAACAAGACAAGTTTATTGATGAGGGGTATATTCATGACAAACCACAATACATACGAATCTCCTTTAGCGACCCGCAATGCATCTGCTGCAATGCAGGCTATTTGGTCTCCACAACGCAAGTTCAGCACATGGCGTCGTCTCTGGCATGCGCTGGCTCAGGCACAGCATGAAATGGGTTTGCCGGTCTCGCAAAAGCAGGTCTCACAGCTTAGTGAGCATCTAGATGACATTGATTTTGACAATGCTGCGGGATACGAAAAAAAGCTCCGTCATGATGTGATGGCACATGTTCACGCACTAGGCGATGTCGCCCCGGACGCTCGGCCGATCATTCACTTGGGGGCCACCAGTCAGTTCGTCAACTGCAATACAGAACTCTTACAAATCCGTGATGCGCTGACGTTGGTCGCGGGGAAACTAGCAACGGCTATCGTCGCAATGGGACGCTTTGCACAGCAATACCGCAGTCTGCCCACGCTCGGGTTTACGCACTTTCAACCTGCTCAGCCTACGACAGTGGGCAAGCGTGCGACCCTTTGGGCTCAGGACCTAGCGATCGCATTACAAGAAGTGGAACACCGACTGGACATGCTACGATTCCGTGGTGTTAAAGGCACGACCGGTACGCAGGCATCCTTCTTGGCTTTGTTTGAAGGGGATCATGCAAAGGTCGAAAAACTCGACCAACTCGTCACCGAAAAAATGGGCTGGCAAGCGGACAAACGTTTTGTCGTCACCGGCCAGACTTACCCTCGCCTGCTCGACGGACTGATCGCTTCAACACTTAGTTCAGTCGCCGCAGGTTGTATGAAATTTGCAACGGATATTCGCCTGCTTGCCAACCGTAAGGAAATGGAAGAGCCGTTTGAGAAAAGCCAGATCGGTTCCTCAGCCATGGCTTATAAACGAAACCCCATGCGCTGCGAACGCATTTGTGGCTTATCCCGCTTTGTCATTGGCATGACACAAATCCCGTTCACCACCGCGTCTGAACAATGGATGGAACGCACGCTGGATGACTCTTCGACTCGCCGGCTGACTTTGCCTGAACCTTTCTTGGCGATTGATGGCGTGTTGGACTTAATGATCAATGTCACCCATGGCATGGTGGTCTACGAAAAAACAGTGGCCAACAACCTAGCCTGTGAATTGCCCTTCATGGCGACAGAAAATATTCTCATGGCAGCAGTGGGCCAAAATGGTGCAGACCGCCAAGAGGTTCACGAAATCATTCGCGAACACTCACAAGCTGCCGCTCATCAGGTCAAAGCAGAAGGTAAGCCCAACGACTTATTAGATCGCATTCGTGGTGAAGAAGTCTTCAAAGGCATTGACCTTAATGCAGTGCTCGACCCGTCACAGTTTGTCGGCCGTGCACCTGAACAAGTCGATGAATTTACCGCAGCAGTGGTTGATCCCATCTCTAAAAAGTATGCAGACCAATTGACCTACACGCCACAGCTAAAAGTCTGATTTGTGAGTCTGTCAAACAGTTTGCGTTTAACGCATTTTGCATGATTATCTGCCAACCCAGCTTCCCGTAGGAATTGACTACGTCACTTCCCTCGGCTTTTGTCTAAGATAAAAGCCGTGTGGAAGCCGAAGGATTCCCGCGGGTAGTGGCGCATCCAAAGCGGAAAATTATTTTGTAATCTGCTCTAACCCAATTTTGTGACGCTGATCATGCTGGTCATTTCATGTTGATCACCGGGCTTGAGGGTGATGATGTTGTGTCCTGCATTGGCAGTTTCGATACAGAGCATTTGAGGCCATTCGTGATCCGCCATGTCTTGCATTTTTGCACTTTTGCTAATCCACGGATTCCAAACGATCGTTGAGTCTGAGCCGGTTTTAGCAACGCTAATTTGTCGTCCCATGTCAGGGTCAATCACCCTGCACGTTGCTTGTGTGTCACAGAATACGCTGTCGAATTCGCCGGTTAAATGTAGCGGCGATTGGGGCGCGTGTGTGTTGGCTGTTGCGACTTTGTCGAAGTAGGGGCATCCTTCTAAACCTGCGATTTGCACATTGTGAATGTTTTTGATCGCAAGGTAGGTGTGTAGTGCTTGCGTGATTTTGAATTCTTTATCGTCGGTGTTTTGTGTTTGAAGGTTTAGGTTTAAGGTGCTGCCAACGGTGATGATATGGCGGAGTTCAAATTTAAATGGCCATAGGTCGTAACTGGCTTGATCACTTTTAGTAAGTAAGGTCACGATGACATTGCCCACTGGGTCTTGTGTGATGGATTCGACTTCCCATTGTTTGGCACGAACGATGCCATGGGCAGGTAATTTTTCGTTCGTTGGATGTGCGCCGAACCATGGGAAACAGATGGGGACACCGCCTCGGATGGGTTTGCCGTCTTCAAAAAAACTTTTTGAGTTCATAAATAAAACGGGTTTTTCACCAGTGGGTTGCCAATGTGTGATATGTCCACCTTGGAGATAGATTGTCGCGTTAGCGAGTTTGCTGGTGAGGGTGATGCAAGGCAGGTCGCCATTGCCCGCGGTGAAGGTGACGACGTTGGCAATGCCGAATTGTTTATTGAGTGTGTCGATGTTCATGGTGATTCTCGATGTGGTCATAGGTTAAGCGATGAGTATACGCGATGACGATCGTTGCACTGAGATATAAAAAGCATTTAACCACGGATGAATACACTTTTGAACCACGGAAACCACGGAAGACACGGAAAAATCAAAATAGTCCGTGTGGGTTTTTTGAGGCAAAAGCCGCAGGAAGTGACGCAGGCAATGCCTGCGGGGATCGGGAACGGTAGATCATGAGACAACGTGCTTTAATTGCATCAGTTTTGATTTACGATGTTTCCCGTGGTTAAAAAATTGAGAGCAGATGCGGTTAATTTTGATCAAATAAAAAACGCTGACTTAAAAAGTCAGCGTTTTTGTATTTTGATTTTGCAATCGTCAGATCAGGCAGCTTTAGCGGCCATGGCAGCTTTGGCTGTGATGACGAGTTGGTCGAAAGCAGCGGGATCGAAAATAGCGATCTGGCTGAGCATCTTGCGGTTGAGCGTAATGCTTGCTCTCTTTAAGCCTGCAATAAAGCGGCTGTAGTTAAAGTCGCGTTCTTTGCATGCTGCTGTGATACGGGTGATCCACAGAGCGCG
>JAESSU010000302.1 GCA_016763955.1 Phycisphaeraceae bacterium
AACCTGAATTGACTTGGCCAAACTGTAACGCCAAACCATGAAGATGGCAAGCGCAATATTTTATTACGGGTTAATGCAGGTACATGAAAGTCTATGCGGTATTTTTAAGCGTTTTTTTTTTAACACGAAGGCCACAAAGGTCTCAAAGGTCACGAAGTTTTGAAACAATCTGTTGGGGGTTTCTTTCAGGTCACCTAAAAAAATGCCCCTACGAAAACCATGACCCACACGAAACCCCCAGTTAATATCGCAACAAATGTTATTGGGGATGTATAAGGTGTAGGGAGTCTACAGCTCGTTGTGCCGTGGCATGATTGTGGTGGATTATTGATTAGGCTGGAGACAGGCCGCGATACAGTTCTTGAACACGTTGGGCTTGGTCACGGCGGACGGTCTCTAGTGTGATTCGTGCAATCAGTGGTTTGCCTTGGTCCTCGGGGATCATTCGGCAGTGCTCTTGGATCACGCAGTAGAGAAACTTAAACGCATCTCGCGGCTGGTGCATTTGATCCAGTGCATCGACCACCATTTCTCGTGAGACATCGGGTTCAAACAAATCGGTGAGGTAGACCGGATCGGAGCCCTCTTTTTGGCAGGCTCGCAGACGAGAGGTACATAGGTCAAATAGCGTTGCGCCGGACCAAGTGAGCCGTTCGATGAGGTTTTGTTTGTCCAAGCGAGCTTCTTGGAAGAAGGCTGGCGACTCACGAACGAGCATGTGACGAAGCTCGATGGGGAGGAGCATTTTGATGCCAATGCCGGGCTGTTGCAGGAACTTGTTGTCGAGCATTGGCCACAGAACGCTTCGCATGCGATTGGCGTTTGAAGCGATTGCAGTGGGTTCATCGACACGGTCTACGAGTACCATCATGCCGCTGTAGCCTAGTGCGGGAATGATCTCCATGAGATTGCCGGTGAGTTCATAACGGCTGTTTTTGGCATCCTCTGCACCTTGGGTTGGCCAGGGTTGGCCGTTGAGATCGGTCGGTGAGATCATGGGGAGCATTTGTTTAAACTGTGCAGTACTGCGTTCGATGGCGGGTGTTTCATGTTGGATTTTTTTGGCAAGGCTGCCGATTTTCCAGCACTGGCTTATCCAGCTTATCACGCCCCCTAATGCCAGCACGCCTAGGATGCCTGCGCCGATGAGGTATTGCGTTGGAATCAGTGGACTACCCAAAAGATTCTGGCAGACCCATTCAAAACCCAGCGTGCTACAGGCACCTAGCAATAAGGCTAGCGAAATATTCCGTCGCCAGCTCACTGGGAAGAGTCTGTGGATACGCAGCATTTTTCGCAGCTTTTCAAACCGTTGCACCACATCACCGCTGCGTGGCTGATCCATGAGCATCGCGAGCACCAGTAAGTTCACGCGTTTACGTTTGGGTAATTTGCGAAGTCTTGAAATAGCATCTGCGGGTAATTGAGTCGGGTCCTCTGCGCCATAGTTTTCTTGAAGTAGGCCATTGATCAGTCGCGTCATGGCGAGCGAGAGGATCACGTCTTGGTGATCTTCAAGCCGGAAGCTCTTGAGCAATTCTTCGACATCTGCTTTGGCCCCTTTGCGGCTTTGACGCTGACGTTTGAGGATGCGGTCAAGGACGGGGTTTAGGTCATCATAAGGAACCAGTAACGCTTTGGTTTCTGGGTTTGCTTCGTTGTGTTCACGAACCTGTTTGCCAATGTGCAGCCGGATGGCCGTTTTGCCTGAGCCTTTTTCACCAAACACCACCGCAGCGCTAGGGCGTTCTACCTGACCGAGAATTTTGGCGTAGACTGGGTGGTGGGGCATTGAATCTTCAAGAAGCTGATCAAAGACAGGGTCATGCCTAGCTTCTTCAGCAACAAACGGATTCATCGTTAGACCATGATGGGACAGAAGCTTGTCGATCTGCATATATTGGGTCCCTTGGGCATTAAAACAGTTCGCTACTATCTTAACCTGTTGGCCTCTATTTAGCTTGTGGGGTCTCAAATTCCATGGTCAAATGGCAGAAAAACCGCAGGCCACTTACAATAAGTCTATGACAGATACGCAACCCAAAACCGATACAGATACTCCGTTGTCAGCGACCGATGAATCTCCGAGCCTTCATGGCACGGTCCTAGAGTGCGCCAGTTCTGACAATGCCGATCAGGTCGTCGCTCAGGCGGTGGACTATCGTGGCGATGTGACGCTGGAATTACTCGATGGTCAGAAGGTTCAAGGCTACGTCTTTGATCGTCGTGCCCAGGACAATCCGCCGATTGCTCGTATGTGGCCTAAGGGTTCTGAACAATTGTTCGTTGTGCCTTATAGCCAGATCGCTAAAATTCACTTTGCAGGTAAAGACGCAGCAGTGGGTAAGAGTTGGGAAACCTGGGTCAAAAAGCACGCTGAAAAGACTGCTAAGGGTGAGAAGGCCGAAATGCTCCCCGACTCGCTGGATGACGATTAAGATCACGGTTGTGGCTTGTGAGAATCCAATTTGATTTTTTACCGCAGAGCCGCAAAGGACACAGAGTTCAAACATGAGAGAATTTAATTGGAAGAACACAGAAAATCTCTGTCTTTTAGTCTCTGCGATCTCCGCGCTTCAGCGGTTAAACTGCCTTGATATTTAATACCAGTAAATCATCATGTCCAAAAACATTCCCAATTTTCAAACGTTTACAAACTTTGCCAAAGAGGCCCTTACGCCCGGCAAAGTCGTTCCCGTGTTTCGCAGACTCATGAGTGATCAGATCACCCCGGTTCTTGCCTACCGGCGGATGGTTCGTCCTGATGATCGTATGGCACCGAGTTTCCTACTCGAATCCGTGATCGGTGGTGATCGGCAAGGTCGCTACAGTTTCCTAGGTGCAAACCCTTCTGCTCAGGTCATCGCCCGTCGCAATACGGTTGAGTATATTGATCATGACAATGCGGATAACAGTCGGACTTATGAGTGTGCAGATCCGTTGCGTGATTTGGCGAACTATTCTCAAGCCTATGAGTTGGTCAAGGTTCCGGGCTTGCCGGACTTTACCGGCGGCTGGGTGGGATGTGTGGCTTATGACACAGTGCGGTATTTAGAAGGTGAAAAACTTCCTAATCCGCCTGCTGATGACCGCAACTTGCCCGACATTCACATGCAGCTTTATCGTGAGTTAGTTGCGTTCGATAATGTGCAAAAGACCGTGTTGGTGATCACGCATGTCGAACCTGCTAAATATGATTCACTTGAGCAAGCGTACCAGT
>JAESSU010000303.1 GCA_016763955.1 Phycisphaeraceae bacterium
GGTTCCAGCGGAACTTCCGGGAGCGGGCGTTTCCGCAATCGTAAACGTAAGAAACGCTAAGTCGATTCTGTGTGATTGACTGTATTTTAAATGACTCAAACCCGTGTCACTGATGTGGCACGGGTTTTTTATTGACCTAATACCAAACACGATTAAAACTCGTGCGTAATTTATCTTGCGAATGTAAACGCTACAAAGGGTTATAAATCGTCCGACGCGTACAAAATAGACACGATGCGTATAACTTGCGTCGGATCACAGATACGCGACAATATCCGTGTAAGCAAAACACACAGGAGTTCACATTTGAAACGCATCATTGGCATTATCGTTGGCTTGAGTCTTGGCTGGTTGGCAGCAGGTTATGTTTCTGCAAACACTGCTTCACCTAAGCATGACGCGCACGCGCAAGTCACATCGGATCACAGTCAAGAGCATCATGCTCTGGCTGTTGAGCAGATCACACAGGGCGCAGTCGAAGGCGCACCATGGTTACCATGCATTCTCGTGGTCACCGTCGGACTCTTTGGCGGAGCTATCTTTGTCAATCTGATGGGCTGGGCGAAGCCAGAGCTAGCAGAGGATGATGACGGCCATGATGCAGATCATCATTGATCGTTACATGATCTTCGAAAGAAGGATGTGTGGTTCGATGAACGCCCAGCCATTGGTTTGTCCTTGCTGAATCGGGGGGCGATGCACTAGGTCAAACGCATGTCGCGGAAATTGTCTTGGCGAGCCGTGTTGTATCAACACGGAATTGACCGTCGGTCAAAATGTTGTGCCAAAGATACTTTGCAAGCTGATTGAACAGTTGACCGAGGAACAAAACCGGCTGAGACAGCCTAGCTCGCCAAGACAGGGTGTGCATGTGCTTGCCCTAAGTGATGCATAATATTTCTGGACATTTATGCATAGACTGCTAGGCGTAGATAGATGGAGGAATGATCATGCGAACCACATTAGACCTTCCTGAAAGCCTCATTGATGAGGCCATGCAGATAACTCAGATTAAAACCAAAACGGCATTGATTATTCAGGCATTGGAAGATATCGTTCGAAAGAACAAAGTTGCGGGGATCAAAAAATTCAAGGGCAAAATAGATTTAGACATTGATCTCTCTGTTCTAAGAGAGCGAAAATGAGTGTATTGGTTGACCGCTCAATTTGGGTTAATTACTTCCGTGGAGCCGGCGATACAGACACTTTGGATCACCTAATTGATCATGGACTAGTTGTGATCAACGACCTTATACTTGCGGAGCTTGTTCCGTATTTGAGGATACAGAAACAACGCCAAGTGATTTCAATTTTGAGCAGTATAAAAAAAGCGCCTATAGTGATTGACTGGGGACACATAATCGACATGCAGGTCAAATGTGCCCAGCAGGGCATAAACAACGTTGGCATACCCGATCTAATAATTGCTCAGAACGCCATTGAGAATACCCTTGATCTTTATACACTGGATAAACATTTTAAGTTGATGAGCAAGCATTTGCCATTGTCACTATATTAGAAATATGACTAGCCAAGGGGTGAAATCATGTGTGCATCATATGTTCTAAAACTGTAATCGGTCGCGGATCATTTGACGGCCGTAGGTGACCCATTGCCAGAGTAAAGGGCGTTTATCCAAAGTAATCCTCACATACACCCGCTCACCTAATAAAGCAGTGACCGGATCGATAGTGGGGGTTTCTTGCATGGGGTTTTGCATGCCGGTGGGTAATTCAAGCCACATTTCAAATTGCGGACGCAGGGTTCGCTGGCCTTTGGGGTCTTGCGAATCCATAGCAATTAGTCCGCCAGCATTTTTACTTAGGGCCGGATGCGGCAGGTAATTACGCCCAGAGTCAAAAGCTTTAAGAACCCGACTTTTATAGACATGGTTGATATTGCCCACCGTGCGGAGTTCCACCGCCCGAATTTTCTTGGATAACGCGACAGCACTTTGGCTTTGACTCACCAATGCAGTGACGCGGAGTTGATTTAAATCCGCAACGCGGCCTATCACATCGCCTCGTCGTGCGTATTGACCTAGGAGTTGTTTAAAGTCTGCTGCGATGAGTGTGCCTGTTTGTGGGGCTTTGAGGGTCAAGCTTGCGAAGCGGTCATTTAGATCGTCAAGTTCATTTTGAACCGCGATTATTTTGGCCGTTGCAATTTTCATTTCCACCAAGTCTTTGACCCTAGCCATGCGGCGTTCAATGTTGATTTTTTGCAGCTCTGCTTCGAGTTCTAATTTACGGGAAAGTAGCTGCGGGTTTTGTGCAATAAGGAGGACTTGGCCTTGGGTGACTTTCTGGCTGGATTCGACGAGGACCTCTGTGATAAAACCGTCTGATTGGATTGCGATATCTGATCGTTGTGCAGACTCGATGATGCCTTGGGTGCGTTTGTGTTCATCGACTTTGATAAAGCCAATGCCGACCGTGATTGCCAGGAGGACTCCGAAGGTGACTACCACTGCGCGTTTGCGTTGTTCCCCGAGTTGGCCATTGGTAAAGAGCCAGTGGAAGAATTTGAACAGTGGGACGATACACCATGCGATAAAGGACCATGTTGCAAGTAGTAAACCGATGGTTAGGAGTTGTCCAGCGATGAAGAGGATAATGCCTGTGAGGACGAAGAATCGGTAGACCTGCGAGGTGATGCCATAGAGTAGGAGGATCCATTGTTCACCTGTTGCGGTTGCGACGGGCTGGGCACTTTCCATGCCGTAGAGATATCGTTGGACGAGCCATTGGATATGTTTTGTGGCACGGTCGTACATGTTGGGCACTTCAAAAGGCATTGCCGTTCCTGTAAAACGCCACCCTTTTGATGATAAAAAGATTCTGAAAATTCACTGGCTGCTATATCAGACACCTTTTTATCTTGTCTGATCCCAATGGCATGCTTGGCACCTGCTTTAAAAAAAGTGAAAGCAGCTTTCTCAGAATGGCAAGATGCCATATATACAAACTACAGTTGAGACCCTGAGTTCTTTAAAATGTTTGAGAGCTCAGTCTAATTGATATGTTCTGGAGTCCCATCCTCTTTAATGCCAACCCCTTTCTGCGATTTGACGGATACTACATGCTTGCAGACTACCTAGAAGTGCCCAACATGTACGACCGTGCCACAAAACATATCCAATGGCTCGTCCAAC
>JAESSU010000304.1 GCA_016763955.1 Phycisphaeraceae bacterium
ATGACAAAATTTCGTTCAATCGTATCAGCCGTGTTGGCTGTTGGCCTGATTTCGACGCCTGCTTTTGCACAAGTCACCGTCGATCCCAATCTCCCCGACTACACCCCTGTTCAAGGTGTCAGCGGCAACATCAAATCCGTCGGCTCAGACACCATGAACAATATGATGAGCCTCTGGGCTGAAGGCTTCAAAGGCATGTATCCCAACGTGCAAGTCGAAATCGAAGGCAAGGGGTCATCCACAGCTCCCCCAGCTTTGATTAGTGCCACCGCTAACTTTGGCCCCATGTCCCGTGCCATTAAAAACAAAGAATCAGATGCTTTTGAAAAACGTTTTGGTTACAAACCCACACAGCTTCCAACCTCCATCGACATGCTGGCAGTCTTCGTCAATAAAGATAACCCCATCACAGGCATGAGCCTTGCCCAAGTTGATGCCATCTTCTCAAAGGGACGTAAACTAGGTTACGACTCTGCCATCAACAAATGGGGCCAAGCCGGTCTTCTGGGCACTTGGAGCAACCAACCCATTAGCCTTTACGGTCGCAACTCCGCTTCAGGTACTTATGGATTTTTCAAAAAACACGTCCTAGGCAAAGGGGATTACCGCGACTCCGTCAAAGAACAGCCAGGCAGTTCCGCAGTCGTGCAAGGCATAGCAACAGATAAATACGGCATCGGCTACTCAGGCATCGGCTACAAAACAGCAGACGTCAAAGTCATCGCACTCTCCCAAGAACACGGCGGGAAACTCATCCCCGCAGAGCCCGAATATGCCTACACCGGCGATTACCCACTCTCACGATTCCTATGGTTAACCGTCAACTACAAGCCCGGCAGCCAACTCGAACCCCTGCGTAAAGAATTCATCAAATACATCTTCTCTAAGCAAGGACAAATGGATGTCGTGAAAGATGGTTACTATCCCGTCACCGCACAGATTGCCAAACAAGCATTGGCTTCTTTAAACATCAAAGACTAATTAAAGACTGACAATCAAAACACCCTGAAAATCCCAATAGGGACCCAACCCACTCACGGGTGACGGCTTAACGGCGGTCACCCGTTTTCGACAACCCAACCGTATCCAACATTTGTCCTTTAAGAGAAATAGAAAATTCGGGTACTAAGATTCATTCAAAAGTTCGACCTTGGGAAAAGACTCCCTAGTGACGTGAGATAAACAATCATGACCCTACCCACTAAGACATCGTTCACAGGGCGCAGACGCACCCGAAGAACATCAAAGTTAGTAAAGTACGGAGACCTAGCGGCACGCATCTGCATCACCGCCGGCGGCGTGGGAACCATTTTGGCAGTCGCCTTAGTCTGCGTGTTTCTGACCTGGAAAGTCATCCCCCTTTTTCAATCACCAGCCATTGATAATCAAATCGTCGTCAAACAAAACAACGACCATGGCAAAGTCATTCATCTGGAAATGGACGAGTTTCGCAATATTGCCCTAACCGTTTTTCAAGACGGTTATGTGATGACCAAAGACATCAAAACAGGCAAAACCCTCCAAACATTCTCCCTCCTCTCAAACGAACAAAACCTCACCGCATGGTCCTTTGGAATCGCGGGCAAAGACCTAATGCTCGGCTTTGAAGACGGAAGCACATGCTTTGGTGAAATGGGATTTACTGTCAAGTTTCTTAAAAAAGAAGATGCACCCCAAGAAGTGCAGCATCTACAAGTCGACCAAGTCACTGCCGACAAAGGCATTGTTTACAGTCTCACACCCGAAGGTCAGATTCGCAGTCAATTCGTTGAACTCAAATTACAAGACCCCATCAAACCTATTCACACAACAGCATCGCCAGCCATTGAGCTTTTGGATCACACGATTCACAATGAAAGTCCCATCTACGTCTCACTGAATCAACAAGGTGTCTTGAAAATCAACCGAGTTTCCAGCCGGAAAAACTGGATGACCGGTAAGGTCACCATCAGCCTGACGAATGGCGTTTTGCCTTATGACACACAGTCCCATCATGACAAACCCAAATACCTGAAAATTTCAGGTCTAGGCGATAGCGTCTTAGTCGTCTGGGCCAATGGCATGACACAACGTTTTGACTGTCGAAATATTCGCAAACCCGTGTTAGCTGAAACCTTAGACCTAGTCCCCGGCGATGGCGATACCATCACGGCACTAGAATTCATGAACGGTCGCAACACGCTAATCGTCGGTGATTCAACAGGCCATCTTAGTGCATGGTTCCGTGTAAAACCTCAAGCGGGCGCAAACACATCCGACGGGGCAGTTCTCTCACAGGGACATACACTTCCCTTAGGCACAGCAGCGCCCACATCAATCGCAGTCTCTAGTCGCAGCCGCATGATCATTGTGGGATTTGCCGATGCCTCTGCTGCACTTTATCAGGTGACCGTTGAACACTAAATGCTCCGAGCCCAGATTGCCAATAGCACGCTACCTGTGCAAGCGGTGGCCATGGCACCAAAAGATAACGGGCTAATGGCCATCACTTCCGATGAAATTGGCATATGGGAATATGACCCGAAACATCCCGCAATCACAATGGGCGCAATCTTCTTGCCCGTCTGGTACGAAAGTTATGAAACGCCAACCCAAGTCTGGCAGTCCTCAGCAGGAACCGACGATTCAGAACCTAAATACGGTCTTTATCCCCTCATCTTTGGCACACTCAAAGCAACCTTCTACTCAATGCTCTTTGGCTTGCCCATTGCAATGCTCGCAGCAATTTATACCTCTGAGTTTTTACACCCCCGCGTTAAAGCATGGGTCAAACCAGCCATTGAACTGATGGCCTCCTTACCCTCAGTCGTGTTAGGTTTTTTAGCCGCAATGGTCTTCGCTCCATTCTTTGAACAGTATGTCCCAGCCATGCTCGCGTGCATCGCAACCGTTCCGCTAAGCTTCCTACTTGGCGCTTATCTCTGGCAACTGCTACCTCACACACTCTCAATCCAACTGGAAAACATGGGGGATGTTGCCCCAGCTCGCAATGAAAAGGTCAACCCGTTTCGTCTGCTCCTTTTTAAAATGGGAGGCGTGCGACTGGTATGCCTGTTTATCATGTTCGGCTTGTCTTTGTTGTTGGCGATGGCATTGGGGGGCCCCATTGAATACATGCTCTTTGCAGGTGATGTGAAGTTATGGCTTGATGGTCAAATTGGTAACGGTGTGGGTGCATGGATGATTCTACTATTACCCCTATCTGGGTTAGCTGCCGCGTTTGTCATCAGTCGTGTGGTCAACCCACGTATCGCAGCCTACGGGGACACCCAAACTCGTGGAAAAGTCGCAGTGGTGGACCTCCTCAAATTTGTTTTAGCTTGCGTGATCACCTGCATCATTGCCTTTGTCGCATCATGGCTACTTAACAACATCGGCTGGGACCCACGCGGCAGCTACGTCGATACCTATGTTCAGCGTAATGCGCTAATCGTCGGTTTCGTCATGGGCTTTGCGATTATCCCCATCATCTACACCATTGCTGAAGACGCGATGAGTGCGGTCCCGACGCATCTGCGTTCCGCATCACTAGGAGCAGGGGCAACCCCTTGGCAGACTGCCACACGCATCATCATGCCCACCGCGATGAGCGGCCTATTCTCTGCGATGATGATCGGCCTAGGCCGAGCAGTAGGCGAAACAATGATCGTACTCATGGCAGCGGGCAATACCCCAGTCATGGAAATGAATATCTTCAACGGCTTTCGGACACTTGCTGCAAACATCGCAGTAGAACTACCCGAAGCGCCCAAAGATGGCACGCATTTTCGCATGTTGTTTCTAGCTGCATTGACTTTGTTTGCGATGACATTTGTTGTCAACACCCTAGCCGAAGCCGTTCGCCTGCGGTTCCGTAAAAAGGCGATTCAACTATGAATACCACACTCACACAACCCCAAAATAAACTTGATCTCCCTCCCGAAACCGTGCGACTGTCAATGAGTTCACGCAAAAAAAACCGTGGCTCACGCGGAGGACGCAGCCTCTTGGCCAAAGGCGAACCCATGCTCTGGCTCTCCGGCGGCGGACTCGTCATCGCAATCGTCATGATCATCGCATTAATGGGACTGATCATCGTCCAAGGGGTTGTCACCTTCTGGCCCACGCCCGTCAAACAATTCATACTCACCAATGGCAACATCTACACCGGCGAAGTCACCCGATTAGATCACTACAAACCCGAAGCAGGCATCCTCGACTCACTGTCATCACAAATACAACAAGAAATTGCAGATGCAGACGGTTACTCAAATCGACATCTCGTGCGAACGGGTAATTTTGATCTAACCAATACACACTTTCACTGGGCCCAAGACTTTAACGTCCAATCAACGAACATCCCCCAATGGGCAACCGTCATTGAACGCAATACCTGGGGACGATTTTATGGCACACCCAAAGCCTTTATCATCGATGGCAAAACCGTTGCAAATACACCCCAAACCATCTGGGGTGAATATCTAAAACATCACGATCAAATCCGTGAACGTTGGCACACACGCAAACAACTTGAAAAACATGACATCGGCGACGAATCACGGAAACTCGATGATGCCCGCTTACAATTGCGTCAAGCCTTACTCGACTTCACAGAAGACTCACAGCAGTACCGTGAGGCTAAGCTCAATTATGATGCCATCGAAGCTCAGGTCAATGTTGCCTATGCCAAGATTCGTGTCAAAATTGACGCGCTAAATAACGAGAACGACAAGTACCAACTGCTCATGGTCACTGATCAAGGGCAAGAAAAAAAACTACCGCTAGCAGAAATCGTCCGAGCTTATCTGCCTAACCAAATAAGCTTCAGCCAGAAGATTAATATC
>JAESSU010000305.1 GCA_016763955.1 Phycisphaeraceae bacterium
GCAACAGCTAATTGATCTGAAAAATTCGATTTTTTAAAATCTACAATCTTTAGTTCATAGGGCAAATCAGAAATGCAAACCAACTGATGATCCATGTTGGTATCTTTGGATTGAGTCGCTTCAATGAGCAGCGTCACTGTCCCAGGCCAATAATTCACATAGGCTTGCATGCCTGTGATAAATTTACCCGTTAGCACCACATACCCCGGCTTAGCGGGGTCAATTTGTGCCTTGATGGTAGGCAAAATGACAAGATGTGGATCACGATGAGTCATTAATTATTTACTCATTTTCCTATTGAATGTTTAGCTAGGCTGCACTTGACGAACCACATTCATCTTGGCCATTTGTTTATTACAGTATGCTAGGATGTCCCCGATATTATCTGCCGTATCAAGCCATGCTTTATAGTCCTGAACACTGCGATAGACATCGCGTTTGGGCTTCCACCCCAAAGCTTTGAGTTTAGAAACGTCTGAACAAATATGGCGTGTATCACCAAAGCGATAGCGGCCACACGGTCTTGGCTTGTAATCGTGGACACCAAAAACGTCCGCCACAACACTGGCAAAATCCATCACTGTCATGGGCTTATCACCACCGACATGAAACATTTCATAATCAGCACGTTCATCGTGAAGCACGGTGAGATTGGCATCGACCATATCAAAGATATTTACGAAGTCACGAATCTGCATGCCATCTTCATAAATGCTGGGTTCATTACGCTGATGAAAAGCAAGGCAAAACACACGGCAAGCACCCGAGTATGCGTTGTAAAAACTCTGACGCGGTCCTTGGACAATGGAATATCGCATCGCAACTGAGGGTATGCCATAGCGTTTACCAAGATGTAAGGCAACTTTTTCTTCAGAGATTTTACTGATGCCATATTGGTTCTGCGGATTGGCAACTGTTTCTTGAGTTGGCTGCCACTGCAATGGGCCTCGCAAGCCTTCTGGAGCACGACATTCCCAATCACCTTTAAGTAATTGTTCATCACTACGAATGTCCGGCAAACATTCTTTGCCATCGGCATCAAGATATAAACCTTCACCTAATGTCGCTTGACTTGATGCAACGATCACCTTCTTTACTGGAAGATTTTCTTGCACGATCAATTCATAAATCAGAGCCGTGGAGGTGACATTAACATCAAAATATCTCGTAAAAACAGGCAAATAATCCTGAAATGCGGCAAAGTGATACACCACATCCACACCTTGCAACGCGTAGAGCATCACCTTGGGATCACGGGCATCCCCGTAGATAAACTCAATACGCTCATCAAGGTATGTCGGCTTAATGGGCTTAGGATGAACCGGTGCTTCGAGACTATCAAGCACCCGGACACTGTGCCCTTGAGCTAGCAGCGCATCTGAGGTATGCGATCCAATAAATCCAGCACCACCTGTTACGAGAATTACCATGTTGCGACCGTCTCTTTCTCGCCAGCAAGAATCAGATGGCGCAGACCTTGAGCGACCATGTGACCACATGCCATATGAATTTCTTCAACCACACCATAGTTATCACTAGGAACGTGCACGTTGATATCACCTAGGTCACGGAGTTTGCCCCCATTAAATCCGGTGAGCGTGATGGTGGTCATGCCATGGGCACGAGCCCATTGGGTTGCATACACAGCGTTAGCCGAATTCCCTGAACAGCTAATGGCCACTGCGACATCGCCTTCTTCTGCATAGGCATGCAAGGGGTATCGGAAAATTTCATCAAAACTAATATCGTTACCCACAGCAGTCATCGTGCCGATGTTATCAACGAGACTCAACGCTTTAAGGCGTGGTTGCCCATCAATAGCAGCAGTTTTCATAAGGTCCAAAGCCCAGTGACTGGCACTGTGCGCAGACCCGCCATTACCGTAAACAAACACGCGACGGTCGCCCCGCCAGGCGTTGTAAATCGCTTGGGTCGCTTTGTCGATACTCAGATCATTGACCAACTGCAATTGCTGCGTAATGCTGTCCATATACTCTCGTGCTGTTGAACATGTACTACCTGCCATGTGATTCTCCCTCTTTGCCCGCAAACTAGCGGGTTCTATTTTGTGCGTCTTTTTATGTCTCTTTGCGTCTTACTTCAAATTCAAATCAAACCGGATCAACCATGGCGGTCGGAGAAAAAAATCACCCGACTGCCTCGCTGATCAATACTAAAATCAAGTTCTTTGGGTCGGCCCAACGCTTCGCGGATGGCTTCATGTTTCTCCGGCGGAGCCATGATCAGTACAAACCCGCCGCCGCCAGCACCGAGCAATTTACCCCCTAAAGCACCATGTTTACGAGCCGTGTTATACCACTGGTCTACCATTGGATTGGTGATACCAAAACCCAACGAACGTTTGAGCTGCCAACCTTCATGCAGTAGCGATGCAAAGCCATCCAGATCGCCATCACCGGAAATAGCGTGTCGCATATCGTCAGCGAGGTCACGCATTTTGCGTAACACGGTCATCCGATTTGCAGTGCCTTCACTTTGTTTTTTGAGAATGCTATCTGCATCACGTCTTTTGTCGGTATAAAAAAGCAAGGTCCGACGTTCAAGTTCATCAAGCGTTTGTTTTTTGCAAGGAACAGGTTCGACATCGACCGTATCATCGGGATTAAAACGAATGTAGTTCAAACCGCCAAAGGCAGCAGCGTACTGATCCTGTTTGCCAATGGGTTTACCTAATCGGTCAATTTCAATTTCACTCGCTTGCTGGCCCATGGTTTCGCGGCTGACAATTTTACCTGCGTAAGCATAGAGTGCTTGAAGCATGCCCACCGTCAGTGTACTGCTGGATCCCATGCCCGTGCCTGCGGGGACATCACCGATGGTCGTGATTTCAAGATGGCTATCTAAGCCTGCGAGCTTCATTGCTTCACGAACAATGGTGTGTTCAAGTTGCTCTGGTGAATCGACAATTTCCGTTTTGGAATAAGCTAGGCGAATTGTTTTTTCAAAACGTGGACTCACCGTGCAATACATATGTTTATTGATTGTGACACTAAGTACTGCACCAAATTCGTTGCGATAAAACGCAGGCAAATCGGTCCCGCCACCGGCAAAACTCACTCGATAAGGGCTCTGCGTAATAATCATGATTGAACCTTTGCTTCCGTGCTTTTTCGACTGATATTCTGAGGATTCTTATCAGAGATAGACAAAAATTGTTTATATTGTTTAACCAACGGATTAAGACAAGTCGCTAAATCAAAAACGGCATTGACATGAGCCACGCCATTGCTTGCAAGGTCTTCTTGAAGTTGCTTATCATGGATTAGAATATTTAATGCACCGGCTAGTTGACTTGCATCATTGGGTTGCACTAACAAACCTGTCTTACTTTGGATCAGCAGATCGGGGATGCCCACAAGTTTGGTAGAAATACAAGGAACGCCACATGCCATGGCTTCCATGAGCATCTGAGGCAAGCCGTCGACATCATTATCCTTAGCCCAAACACAGGGCAGGCAGTAGATATCACCTTCATTCATGAAAGCTGGAATGTCTTCTTGCATGATCGATTTGCCGGTGACGGTCACTAACTTTTCGAGTTTCTGATCTTTGACTCGCTGCTTTAAACTGTCTTCTAATGGGCCGCTACCAGCAATGGTGCATTTAAAAGCAACCTGTTGATCTCGGAGTTTGCCACAGGCATCAATGAGATATTCAAAGCCTTTTTTATCCACAAGTCTGCCTGCGGAGAGAATGTGTGGGACATCGTGTGCTTGCGTTTTTTGCTTCGGAGAAAAAAGTGAAACATCAATCCCGCAATAGACAATATGAAGCTTGTCCGCAGATGCCCCCATCTTCATGAATAGTTCTTTGTGGAACTGGGAGATACAGACAATAAAAGCTGCCCGGTCAACTTTATCTTGTAACGCACAACGTTCACGAAACAGGTCCGCAGCATGCCCGGTAAAACTAAAAGGTTTGCCCAACAACCATGCGGCATACATGGTGATTGTGCCTCCTGAGTGAATCCATTGACTATGAATCAGACTCACATTCTGGTGTTGCAACTGACGTGCCCAGTGACACGCAACAGCAAAGTGCGCAATGCCTGCAATGCGGATACGCAGGCTTTCACGTTTAGCAAACAAAGCATTAAACAATGCAGCCCAGAACTTTTTGCCAAAACAAAAAGGCGCGATGAGCATCGCAATCAAAACAGACAAAGGCTTAACGGGATACAGCACATGGGTATCACGATCCATATCCTTAGCCCATTGTGATGCATGAAAATGCCCGCCGGGCTTGCGCATTGCGTGAAGTTTAAATGGAATTTTATGGTTTGCAAGCTGATGAAGCTCATTGGCAACCCAAGAATTGCCAATACCATTGGTGGTCATGTAATGAATCACTTAAGCGTCTCTCCTGACATTGATCAGCGACAACAAATTAGCTGCATCAATGTTTTTATTGCGTCTTTTCCACTTCGTTAGCCGTAAACGACAACTGAACTTCAAGAAGTTTTGGGGGAAACTTCTGTGGTTGCGGTCTTGTACTCAATTAATCCGGAGCGTCTGCCACGGAGTTGATTACTTACAAACCATGCCACGCCCATGGCCTGAGGCAACTTTGCCAGTAGACAAAAGGTTGAAAAGAGTATGGATTGGGGCATATTGCGCGATGTAATCCAACGACATCTTACGATCCGCGCCCATGTCACAATCGTCATTAGCAATACCATTGCCACGCCAATCAAAGCCGGGAGCCAAAAGAGGGCCGCGATCAGGCAGCATATTGCCAAGGCTGGCATGCCCAATCCCCAGGCCAAAGAACTTATGACGGGCTTCACGTTATATTTTTCACAACTTAGCCAGTGCATCGACATGCCTTGTGCATAAGCATGGCCCGCTCGGAGTGTGCGTTTGTACCATTGACTCAATCGTGTCATCGCCGCGTCATGCAACGTCATCGTCTGATCCAGTCGATAGACCTGCCAACCTTCACGACGTAAGCGAAGCATCAGTTCGCCTTCCTCGCCAGCAATCATGCCTTCATTAAATCCGCCTGATTTTTCAAAAGGCTCGGTTCGGATCATCACATCACCGCCCGTGCTAGGGACAATCCCACACGCCCCATTCCACTCAATATCACAAAGTTGGTTATAAAGTGATGCTTGGGGATATCGTTCTTTACGAAGGCCAGCGACAGCGACGAATTTTTCATTTTCATCTAAGGTCTCACGTGCTAAATCAATCCAACCTAAGACGACTTCGCAATCGCCATCAATAAATTGCACATAATCTAGGTCGGACTTAATTTGTAGCAGCCGCTCAAAACCTTCATTACGCCCGCGAGCCATGGTAAAAGGTTTTGATAAATCCAATTCCCATACATTAACACCCAATAAGCGAGCAAATCCAACGCTATCATCGGTGGAGCCTGAATCGACATAGACCATTAAATCCACTGTGCCCACCAGTGATTCTAAGCAACGCTTAAGACGGTCTCCTTCGTTACGACCGATTACGACAACGCCCACGCTTGAACTGTTATGAGATGTTTGGTTGTTCATGTATAGACGACCTAAGTTTGGGGCTTGTTCATCCCAATGGGTTTAGCAGGAATACCTACGACAGCAGTATTGGATTCAACATCATGTAGGACAACAGCATTGGCACCAATCACTGCATCATCACCGACTGTGATTGCGCCAAGGAGTTTCGCACCTGCACCGACATTAACGCGGTCACCTAAAATCGGGGCTTGACTTGGGCGATTCATATAACGGTTGCCGAGGGTAACACCCTGACGCATAATGCAATCGTCTCCAAGTACCGCATTGCCATGAATGACAATCGCGCCTTGGTGTTCAATCACCAGTCTGCGTCCAACTTTTGCAGAGTATGGCAACTCAATGCAGTAAACATTACGCACCCGACGAAAAAGTACGCGATAGAACATCGAAAACGGAGCCCGCAAAAACTTAGGCTTAATTTTCATCCGCCAATTTCCATAACGGTAAACCGCTACGGCACGGAATCCAGGTTTGGTCCAATCACAGCCGTTGGCAACACAGTCTTCTTTAATTTGCGTAAAGAGTCCCTGACTCATATTTTAAAACCTTTGCAAAAAACACTGTGTTTAAAGAAGTCACCCAGAAATTTTGGCGGATCCATATCTGGCTTGCGTTGAATCGCACGACGTACCCGCCAAAGTACAAAACCAACTAACCAGCAAGCATCTGCGAGGACTACGGTCATTTTGTTAAAGCTTTGCAAATAATATCGCCGGCGAGATTCAAACCAATACGCCGGGCGACGTGGCGACTGCTTGCGTGTGTCTGATATTCCACTTGCTGCTCCCACGAGATGCACGACATGGCTTTGAGGTTCATACCAACATTGCCAACCCTTGCGTTTTGCACGCAGACAGAATTCGACTTCTTCATAGTAAAGAAAAAAACCTTCGTCCATCATGCCCACCTGCTCGAAGACTTTTGTGCGAACTAAAACTGACGCGCCCGCCACCCAATGGGTCTGATGAGCTTTGTCTTTAATGGGAGCCGCCACAACGTATGTTGAA
>JAESSU010000306.1 GCA_016763955.1 Phycisphaeraceae bacterium
CGGAAGCCCCGGAATTTCTAAAACATCTGATCACACCGATACTTCACCCCAACCTGAAAATCACAACGACCCCATGTCGCTAGAAAACAATCCATTCCCGATCCCCTTGCAAGCCAAAAAATCTCAAGTGCTAAAACGCTTCACCGCCTTATTGGTAACTGACAAAAGCGAGGATGATCCAAAGGATATCGAAACCTATCATTTAAAACTGACTCCTAAGCCCAATTTAGGAATCACCTTCACACAGATTGATCTTTGGTATGACAAGGCAACACTTTTGCCTATTAAATGCTACACCGTCAACGCAGACTCAGACGATGAGCAAATCTTTAGCCTCTTTAATCCCAAGCTCAACGAACCGATTGATAAAAAAGACATGGACACGTCAGCCCCCACTGATCGCGGTTGGCAAATCGAAGTGACCCCTTTAAAACACTAAAGCGCAATCACACTTGTGGTTTCGTGCAGCTAATGCATCATTGATCTAAAACGTTACATCTTGCAATGCATCAGCGACATGTGATGTCGCAGCTATTTTTAGATGCAATGTTGCTCATCATTCAATACGAAGCAGCAACAAATGAGCTTCTATAACGTGTCGAGAATCATCGTTGCGACTTGATCTGCCAATGCTTGATACCCCTGTTCGTTGTAGTGATAACCATCACCGCAACTTAGTTGCGGTCGATTAACAGCCACGTTATACAGATCGTCAATGGGGATTAAACGGTCAGCCATGATCTGTGATGCTAGCTCATTGCGTTGGATCACACGTGGGGTTTTTGCCACATCTAATGTCGCAGGGTCACCCTTGACGGTAATAGGCGTTGACGATGCCCAAATGTATTTGGAAGTTGGCGATAAATCTTCAATGGCATTCACGAAATCGACTAACCCATGAGCATAGTCCGGCTCAGAATTCTCAAAGCCATGCAAGCCGTTATTAAAATGAATCACCGGGAAGTTGTAGCCTGTGATAGCCACTGCAAGCTCACGGTAAATCGCAGGATCACCGACACACTTGGAGGTCGAAAAGAAAGCGACGGTGGCTTTGCCTTCAAGTCGTTTAGCTACTTTTTCGTTGTAACCTACAACGATTGAATCACCAATAAGAAGCACGCGTGGCAGTGTCGTGTTTTCAGTGTTATACCAATAAAAGCGACACCATTGAGTGCTTTCGCGTGGTTTCATTCTACATTCCTTGTGCGGATTTTATGTGAGTTGGCAAGAGTATCAAAGACCTATACGTCTTACAGAAACTTACGAATGACCAGTGTGTCATTCTGACCACCAAAGCCAAAGCTGTTGGATAAGCAGATGTCCACGGGGAGACTGCGCGATTCGTTAGGGACGTAATCAAGCTGGCATTCGGGATCAACTTTGCCATAGTTAATCGTTGGCGGGATCATCTGGTCTCGCAGAGCAAGGACGCAGACAATCGCTTCAACGGAACCCGCTGCTGCGATAAGGTGACCGAGCATACTTTTAATCGAACTCACGGGCGTGGACGGAGCATGTTCTGCAAAGAGCTTGCCAATGGCCATGGTTTCCGTGGAGTCGTTTTCTTTGGTTGATGTGCCATGAGCTGAGATGTAATCAATATCAGCGGTGGTCACGTGAGCCTGATCCAAAGCTTGTTTCATCGCTGCATACGCGCCCATTCCTTCGGGGTGCATGTCGGTGACGCGGAAGGCATCTGCGGAGGAGCCGTAACCGGTGATCTCCGCGAGAATGGTGGCTCCGCGTTTTTGTGCGTGTTCTAATGTTTCAAGAATCAACATGCCCGAACCTTCACCCATGACAAAACCATCACGGTCAGCTGAGAATGGACGGCTTGCTGTTTGCGGTGAGTCGCTGCGTGTGGACAGTGCGGTAAGCCGGTTAAAGCCGGTCACGCCTAGCGGGTGGATCATAGTATGCGCGCCGCCGGAGATCATGACATCTGCTTGGCCGCGCCTTAGAACTTCGGTGGCTTCACCGATGGCTTGCGTGGATGCGGCACAAGCTGTTAAGCAGTTATAGGCTGGGCCTTGTGCGTTAAATTCCATTGCAAGATGACTTAGGGGCATGTTGGGTTCTTGCTCAATTTCACAGATCGCGTTCATACATTGCTGCGCTTTAGCGACCCATTTCACCGCATCGATGCTGCGTGTTTCTGGGTCCCAACCTGCTAGTGCAGAGGCTGCAAAATTTTCAAAGTCCAATGAGCCTTCGCCAGAGCCCAGATAGATGCCCAAGCGAGTGGGGTCTAGGTCAGCGTACTGATCCAAACCCGCAGACCGCCATGCTTGTGTTGCTGCACCTAGGGCGAAGCTGGTGTTGGCACCGACACCTTGATGGAGATTCTTATGCGTGACAAAGTTATCGTGGTCGTATTCGTCAGCAACTTGCCCGCAAAAGGATGTGGGGAAAGTTGAAGCGTCAAAGTGGGTGGTCTTACCGATGGCAGACTTGCCTGCAAGCAAACCTTGCCAGACGGATTCGATGTCATAGCCCAAAGGCGTGACCCAACCAATACCTGTGATGACGATGCGTTTGGTCATGATGTGATTCACCTTCTTATTCAATCTCAATGGAGACCGGGGAGGCCGGGGAAACTGGGGAACTTAGGGGAACCCGGGGACTAAAGTCCCGCGGGCTTTATTGCGCGGGATGTATTGATTGAAACTTTTACTTGGTTTTACTCGAACTTTTTGAGGATCAAGACTGCGTTTTGTCCGCCAAAACTGGCGCTATAGGTCAGCACATAATTCAAAGTCGCAGGCGTTGCCTTAGCAGTGCCTGCATTGATCCCTGGTAAAGGGTTGTCACAGTTGATCCTTGGAGGGATCATTTGTTCCGAGAGTGCCTTCGCTGCAATGCACACGTCAATCGCCCCGCCACCGGCTCCGGCATTACCTGCGTAAGCCTTGGAGCAAAAGACGGGAATCTCTAAAAGCCGGTCACCAAAAATAGTCTTAAGGCCTGCAATTTCTGATTGATCACTGTCTGGCGCACCAATGCCAAAAGGCATGATTAGATCGACCTGATCAGCAATAATACCTGCCTCAGCCAAAGCCGCACGACACGCATTGGCAATCCCGTTGCCTGTGGGGTCAGCCTTACAGTGACCATAATCACGGTTCACCGTTTGCGAAGCTCCAAAGCCAACAATCTCGGCGTAGGCTTTCTCACCACCACGGTCGCGAAAAGTATCCAAAGCTTCAAGAACGACAATCGCACCGCCTTCAGCGGCAGCAGTCCCAGAAGCATCACTGCTAAAGGGGCGGACAGCTGTTGAAGGGGAATCGTTGTCGGTAGTATTAGTGCGGTCGGTCATGATCTGTCGAAGGAACCCTAGCGGATTAAGCTTGCTTTCTGCACCACCACTTAGGCATGCATCAGCAGCATTACGTTGAATCACACGCAGCGATTCGCCGACACTTAGTTCACTGGAAGCTTCAGCACAGGTGATGGTATTGCTAGGCCCTTGTGTGCCATGCAAAATCGTCACATGACATGCGAGCATGTTCGGCAGATATTTAAGCAACCACAACGGGGTGAGGTTGGTCATGCCCTCTGCTCCCCATTTGTGAATATCGAAGCTGCCATCATCTTTGACTGCATTGATAAATGCCTGCGCAAGCTCTGGGATATCCGCAGCGATCAGACCTGCACCGATGTGACAGCCCAATCGCGCACCTGCATAGGTCGGCATAAAATCGTCAGCCTTGTAAGCCTCCGGGTCAGTACTACGAGTGATCAACCCTGCATCGCGGGCAGCTTGATCAGCTCCCACGACAGCTAGCTCGATATCTCGTGCCATGACTTTAGTGGCCTTGCGGTCGGCTTTGGGGACTAACTTGGTGACCTTAAAATCCTGCACCTCGCCTGCGATCTGGCTGGGGAAACCCGATGGATCGAATCGCTTGACACGATCGATACAGGTTTTACCTTCCAACAAGGTCTGCCAGGTGGCATCAATTCCGATACCCAGGGCGGAAACAGGTCCCAATCCGGTAATAACAACGCGTCTTGACATAGGCAGATAGTTTAGCCGGGGTTGGAAGGAATTTCGAGTCGGACGGTTTAATTAGGTAGGTAAAGATTTAACACGAAGGCACGAAGGCCACAAAGGACACGAAGTTTTGGAAGTTTTCATAAAGGCCATTTAATCGCCCAGACGCAGAGATCACAGAGTTAAACATGTCTTAAGCTTCGTGACCTTCGTGCTCTTTGTGCCTTGGTGTTAAAAACCAAACCGTCCGTAAGTACCCTGAAGCTGCGAATTTCACTGGGATTTGTTACACTTTGAGACCTTGCTTACACACCGAATCATCCCGTGTCTTGATGTCAAAGCCGGCCGAGTGGTCAAAGGCGTTAATTTTGTGGGTCTGCGTGATGCAGGCGACCCGGTTGCCATTGCTCGTGAATACGACGAAGCAGGTGCTGATGAACTGGTTTTTCTGGACATTACAGCCAGTCACG
>JAESSU010000307.1 GCA_016763955.1 Phycisphaeraceae bacterium
ATGTAATTTGATGAAGAATAAAATTCACCAGGTGCTGGGGCTCAAAGCCAAAGATCAAGCGAGGGTTTCCAAAGTACACTGAGAGACGAGGTCAAGTCCAAGATCCAGCCCGATCTGACCAACTTTAACGCACAAGCCGATGGCGTCTCACCTGATGATATCATTGATCGCTTGCTCGACTCCGTCAAAGTTGAAGACCAAATCAAAGACCCCACCCTGTCCTCCGTCATCCGCTAAAAGTGGCAATCGCGTGACCTGCTTCTCGTTGATGACATACTCAAACACAAAGTCTTTAGATCCATGTTGATGAACTTTCTATTCACAGTGCCCATGCTTCTGGCGTTGATGTTGACCACCAGCGTTCACGGCCAATCCACGGAGGTAGTGGTCTGTGGGTATCGGGATAACAAACAAGCAGCATTGAGTCTGACCTTTGATGATGGTCTTAGGGTTCACTACACGATTGTGAAGCCCCTGCTTGCAAAATATGGTTACAAAGGCACCTTTTATATTGTAGAGAAGTGGGCAGAGCAGGTTTCCGTCAATCGTAAAAATTCTACTACCCGACGGCGGATGTGCTGGGATGAAATTAAAGAATTAGCGAATGAGGGTCACGAAATCGGTAATCACAGTTATTCACACATTGCTCTGACGCGCATTGATCCATCAAACTGGAATAAAGAAATCAATCATCCCATCGCAACTTTTGAAGAAAAGCTGGGGGTGACGCCCATCACTTTTTGCTTCCCAGGCAATGCTCGCAATGATGCGGTGTTACAACGTGTCCTCCAAACGCACATCAATGCTCGCACGCATCAGTACGCCTTTGGTGGAGACAAGTACTCTCATAAAGCAGCGGTGCGATGGGTCGACCAGACCCTTGCCCGTGAGAATTGGGGCGTGGCAATGATTCATGCCATCACGCATGAAGGCCATGGTTTTGCTCCGTTTCCCAACGATGAAAAAGATTTTGTCATGTTTCTCGATCATCTTAAAACCGTCGATGACAAGTTATGGATTGATACCTTTGCCAACGTGAGCAAGTACACCCAACTCCGAGATCACGTGACCGTGCAATGGGATAAGCCTGATCAAATTTTCACGCTCAAAACCGATTTGGATACCCATGTGTATGACATCTCGTTGACGGTTAAGCTCACCGCTGAGGGAAAAAGCAAAATCATTAACGTCAAACCCAATACTGCTACAACCTTAAACTGGTAGAAGATGCACGCACTTTAATATGACCAACCCTGACTCTTATCTTGATCCACAAACACTTGCCTCCATTGGCTCGCTGCCTTTGCGTGCGCGAATGATTGTGGAGGGCATTATGAATGGCCAACATAGCTCGCCCTATCAGGGGTTTTCAATTGAGTTTGCACAGCATCGCCAATACACCCCCGGAGACGATATCAGACATCTAGACTGGAAAGTCTTTGGCAGAACCGACAAGCTGTACCTCAAACAATATCAACAGGAAACCAACCTAGAAATGGTCATTGCTTTAGACCGCAGTGGCTCGATGAACTTTGCATCGGACACAAAAACCAACTGGCGAAAGTATGACTACGGGGCTTCACTTGCAGTG
This sequence comes from Phycisphaeraceae bacterium, assembly GCA_016763955.1. Taxonomy (GTDB): domain Bacteria; phylum Planctomycetota; class Phycisphaerae; order Phycisphaerales; family Phycisphaeraceae; genus UBA7800. The sequence goes on from JAESSU010000307.1 coordinate 1,592, forward strand.
GCTTTAAGTTACCTTGCATTGCAGCAGCAAGACCGCGTGGGATTGCAACTTTTTGATGAACATGTCCGCGACGCAACCCGCCAATCCAATACCCATGAACACTGGCGATCCATCGTTGACATTCTGGCAAACCAACAACTCACCGACACCACCGATGCGCAAGAAGCCATCGGCCATGGCACGGACCTTAACCGTGTCTTTGAAGAAATTCTCGCCCGCCACCAACACCGAAGTCTCATCGTTCTTATCAGTGACCTGTTTGATGATCTGGACATGCTCCATAAAGCTTTGGCTAAAGCAGCACACCGACGATTTGATGTGATCGTGCTTCAGGTTCTTGACCCGGCGGAAATTAATTTCCCCTACCGCAGTGTCTCGGACTTTGTCGGTCTTGAAGGCCAAGGCAAACTCACCGTGCACCCTACTGCAATCCGAAAAGCATACCTAGCGGCAATGGATGAACATCTGACACAAATCCAAAATATCACCCGTAAATTTCGTTTTGATTACTTAAAAATCAATACCGCCCAATCCCTTGGCCCAGTACTAAGCCACTTCCTAGCAAGACGCAACGCCTCGGTCGCGCGGCAAGCAGCAAGACGATGAATCATCACAAGACAAGATCCAATATCGAACAAGAAAGTGTCTAATCTCAACCTAACCCAATTTATATGATCCAATCACTTGCACAAGCTAGCTCACTGTTTACCGCACCTATCATTGCGGGGGCAGCTGCATTGGCACTGTCAATTCCCATTGCGATTCACCTGCTGTGGCGCATTCGCCGTGAGCAACAAGTCTGGGCAGCGATGCGTTTTTTACAGGTGGCAATCCAAAAACAAAAAAACAAACTCCGACTCGAACATTGGTTTTTACTTTTAGTTCGCGGCCTGATTTTATTGCTCCTGGGCCTTGGGTTAGCTGGGCCAGTCGGTGCAGGATTATCGAGACTCTTGGGCATGCATGCGAGTCATCGACTGGTGCATCTGATTATTGATGACACGTTGACAAGTCAAACACAGCAGGCTTTGGGGGCCAATCACAGTCGCCTTGAAGATTTAAAAGAGACTGCACTTAAAGTTCTAGCAATGATGGATAAAGAAGATCATCTTGCGATCTGGCGTTCAGCTGGGCCATATCAATATCTGCAAAGCCCATCGCTATTAAATCTTGCTCAGGCACGTCAGCTAATTGATAGCATTCAATCAAGACATGCATCTAGTGATCTGCCTCAAGTACTCACGGTTATTCAAACGCAACTTGATGATGCGCTTTACTTGGAGTTTGAACAGGTCGTGGTGATCCTTAGTGATTTTTCGCAAGGTTCAATCGGTCGGCAGATAGGCCAATCTTTTGATCGACTCACGCGTGATGCGACGGTCATGCTGGCAAGCCCTCAGCTAAGTGTGCCTAATGTTCAGATTGTGAGGCTTGAGCCGCGTCGCAGTCAATTGCTTCGTCCACTAAACGGCCCATTGGCGGTGATGCTTGATGTGTCTCTTCGCCGTGAAGGTCGAATTGATCAGGCTGCATCCACGACAATTCAACTTTTAGAATCTGGGCAAGAAGTTGCGATGCGTGAACATCAATGGGCTCCGGGTCAATCACAAGCCACGCTGCAAATGGACATGACATACCATGATCAAAGTGCAAGCTATCCGATCCTTTTGCCCATTGAGGCAAGGATTGCTGTGAGTCGTGATTTGGATCGACTCGCTGCGGATAATCATCGTTGGGCACAGGTTCAGATTCGTGACCAGTTGCGTATCTTGCTTGTAGATGAAGATCGTTTAGGTGATTTATCCGAGCAAGGTTTTAGTGCATCAGACTGGCTTGCGTTTGCCCTTGCTCCTAATCAAAACAACTTTAGTATCCAACGGATCACACCTTGGCAACTCAATGCACAGGTTATTAGTGATGCGGATGTGTGCATGGTGTTGCGGCCGGATCGTTTAAGTGAACAACAGTTTGTTGATGTGGATCAGTGGACTCAAGGGGGCGGGTTGTTATGGGTCTTTGCGCCTGCTAAGGGGGGCTTATCGACTTGGGCATCAAGTCTTGCACAGCAGATGCATTTGCCTATCCGACGGGACATACAAACTTTAACCGGCCAATGGGGATTGACCCTTGCCAACCGCCCGCCGTCAGCCATGTCATTGCTCGGTGCGGATTGGCAAGCTTTGTTACGCCCCGTGCGTGTGTCGCAAACGCTGAGTTTATTTAATACGCAGGACATTGATGCGTCTGGCGAAGTTTGGCTCCGACTTGGTGATCAACCGCAAACCCCCTTGCTTGTTAGCCAACAAGTCGGTGATGGGTATATGCTGTTATGCTCACTGGCGTTGTCGCCGACATGGTCGAATTTGCAAACCCGGCCCCTATTTGTGCCTTTGCTTCATGAGGCTATCCAAAGCCTTAGCAGCCAATCTACACAGAAGCGATTAAACTCAACAACCCCCGCCCCCGGAACCCCCGGAACCGGAACCTCCGGAAGTATGGGAAGTTCTGCGAGTGGACTTTTGCTGGGTTCTGGTTTTGCAGGTGCAACGCAGTTAATTGGGCCTAAGCGTTTAATGCTTCAAGTCACTGATACGGGGATGCTAACACCTACGCAGCCGATGGATGTGCCTGGGGTGTATCGAGCAGATAAGGATGGGTCAAGAAATTTGCTATTGGTGAATCTTGATCCTGCATCATCATCTTTGCAGACCACGGACACCGCTGCTGTGAGACAATTATTTTTTGATCAAAGTCAGGAAAGTTTGCTGCATTGGATCGATTCAAAAAACTTGAGCTGGCCTACTGCGGATACCGTAAGTAGTTCACAACTTGGCCGAACTTTGATTTGGATTGTCTTGTTGTTGTTAGTGCTTGAAACAATGTTAGCTCGTTGGTTTAGTCATGCTAAGACTCAATCACAAAGTTTAGGCACGTGGCTAATCCATGGCTTAGTTAAATTGCGGCATCTGGATCACCCAACTCGCCGTCCTAGTGGCAAAGGAGTGTCCCGATGAAAGAGACACTACTTTGGCAATGGCTCGCAGGAGTCGGGGCATCCGGGGGTGCTTCCGGGGGCGGGGGCGGTGAAATACTTTCCCTGAGTTGGCTGCATCCGATCCCCGCATGGGTCTGGGTGTTACTTGCATTGGCTATCGGTTTATTCTCTGCGTGGAGTTACAGTCGACTAATTGGTTCACGCTGGTTGCGCAGTGCGATGACGATCTTGCGGATGCTGACTTTACTCTGGCTTGTCATGCTTATCAGTGGCCCGATGCTCGTGCAAACTCGTGAACGTGTTGAACCCGACCGCCTAATCTGGCTCATCGACCGCAGCGGCTCCATGAATATCCCCACCCC
>JAESSU010000308.1 GCA_016763955.1 Phycisphaeraceae bacterium
TGACCACGCCAAAAAAACTTTGAAGACCTAAAATAAGTCGCCGCGAACACAAGCAATCAGACAAGTTCATTGACGACTGGTATAGGTGTAAACGATTCAAACTAAAACGCATTGGAGCCTTGCCATGCGAATTCTAATCACAGCTGGCCCCACACGTGAACCCATCGACGCGGTTCGATATCTCTCAAACCGATCCAGTGGGAAAATGGGACTCGCCCTGGCACAAGCCGCATCTCAAGCGGGCCACCAAGTAACGTTACTGCTGGGCCCTGTCGGCGATGTGACACTGTCCGCTGCTATTTCAATTAACCGTTTTGAAAGTTGCGAAGATTTACAGAAGTTACTCACCGAGCATTGGCCCTCACACGATTTACTGATCATGGCTGCTGCCGTGGCAGACTACCGGCCGATCGTAGTCCAACAAGGCAAAATCTCACGCGACCAAGCTCTGACCTTGGCGCTAGAACCCACCGCTGACTTAGTCAAAGAGGCAGCATTAAACAAACAAAAAAATCAACATGTTGTGGCATTTGCTTTAGAAGAACCCAAGGTTCTATTGCATCGAGCAACCCAAAAAATGCATCGTAAAGGTGTCGATGCCATCGTCGCCAACCCACTTCAAACAATGGATTCAACAAACATTTCAGCCATCTGGATCACCGCATCAGGCATACAAAAAAACATGCAGACCATGGACAAAATGGACTTTGCGCGAGACCTTATCAATCTCGCAACAGCCTTGTGATACAGGGCGGTCAATAAAAATAGTCATTGTGAATTGACCTCCATTCATTTAGAATTAACTTGCACTTTGAATGTTCAATTTGCCTGCGGGCCATCCTAAATCTGCAAGACGAGGCAGGAGACAGACACGGTGGATATCAAAGTACATTGTCCTAAAGCAACTTGTCGTGCAACACTGACCGTTCCGCTCACCGCGGCAGGACATGTTGCGCGCTGCCCGCTATGCCATGAAACCTTTCTGATTCCCACGCAAGATGATATTGCAGAACAAACCGTCTCTTCATGGCTTGAAGACGATATCGAAGACCTAGAAGATCAAACCGACCAAAAATGGCAGAAAACCCTAGAAGAAGAAGCCACTTGTAAGGCACATGAAGAAGAACTCAAACGAGAAGAAACTGCCAAGGAAATCGAAAAAATCATGGCGGGCAATCAACAGTTTATAGATGCCCTGAAAACCACATCGACAGATCCAGACGACCCTGCTGCCACCACAGCCCTCCCCATCACAGCAAACATCGTTGCCCCCACCGGCCCCACCGACCCCACCGCTACTAAATCCCCTCGCCCTGAAGTGCCTGTTCCTGACCCTGTTTCTGACCCTGCTGACACGACAATCTCCACAGATACCCCAGCGGCCCCAGCACAGGCCCCCTCCGCCAACCACGAAACAATTGCCGCCAAGCCAGTCCAATCGCCTCGCAAATCGCATCAAGACAAATACCCTAGTGAATTGGACATGCATGTGCCTAGGCCTTATCTGCTTGTCACACAATGCACTCAAAGTGGCGTGATTCTTTCTTTTGATAGTCGTTTTTTGGAACACGAAGGGTTCCGACTCTCCATGCCCATCGCCTGTGCGTTTACAGGCGAAAAAGACCCAAGCCTTCTTATTGCAAAACCAATGGCTTTTTTGGATCAGCCCTGCGGTGAGATACACAATGCCTATGAAGTGGAAGCAGGCCATGAAGCCAAGCCCAGTCAGAAGCAAACTCCCAAAGAAATGCTCGCACGCATGGGGATCATTGAGCAGTTCAAAAAACCGTTCCGGTTGCCCATGCCCTACTACATGCGAACCGACCACTCGAGTCAATCTCTTAAGTGCACCACCACAAGCACTGGCGATGGCCCTACCATTGCACATGTCCACATCCCCGATGGCCTCGTTGCCATTCGCTGGCTTCGCCACGTCAATGGCATTTGCGGGCCGGAGTTTGACCTACTACAAAAAGATGTCAGTCATCTTTGGCATAGTAAATGGACCCATTTAGATGAAGCCGTCCGCCGCCGCATTGAAGTCTGGGCACATTTCCGAGATGGCGAACAATTTCGTTACTTTATCAGTGATGCAGACATGCTCAAAAAAGACGATGGCCTAGCAGGTGTCGTCCTCACCGACCGGCGTTTGATTTACAAAAAATTCCACCGTCAAGGTCAAGTCGAATTCGGCACCAACGCCCAACTGATCATCCGCCCAGATGGCACCATGGCAGGCTTGCGCGTCAAGACCCAAGAAGGCACTTTTAAATGTGCAAAATTCCATTTTAAAGATTTACAAAAACTCAAAGATGCCGCAACTGACTTAGGCTTTGGTCTGGATATCGCTCGGTAAGTCTGCCACTAAATCGTTTTGCCGCATTGCCTTTCACTGACTAGGCACATTTACAAAACGTTTATCTTTGCCATGATATGGAGGCGAAAAAACGACAAAGGCTTCTGTGGGATTTTTGTTCCCAAGATTCTCAACCCAATGTAAATTACCCCGTGGAATCTCCACAACATCGCCGGGATTAAGCACAAAAGTCTTAATCCCCAAGTGAAGACGCGCACGACCACCGAGCATCGTCACCACAGCATCGTGTTTATCATGGACATGGGGTTTTTCAGATGTGTTCACGCAAACCATGTGATAACTAGCATATCGTGTCACACGCATGGATCGAACCGCCACGTCGCGTTCCAATTCCTCTTGTGTCCACTGAGTTTGCGTATAAATCCGATTGGGCGTAATCAATCGCCCTCGCTTGTGTGACGAATGAGTTGATCCTGCGGCCGCACACCCGCCAATCAACATGACAAAACACAGCATCGCCAACGTGACTCCGCAATACATTGTTTTATTCATCTTCTATTGCCCCTGATAAATTATAAAACCCCAAAACTTAGCACCCCATGACGAAATCTACATGGCGAGTCAAGCACAGAAATATGATACTGTAACCCGCGCCATCTTTCTGTCAAAACATCCTCGAAACTTGCCGCAATAGCACGCCCTTAACCCAATTGTTGCACTGCAATTCGGCGGGCATGCGTCAATGCAATGCCAATCGCATCCGCGACATCCGGCGGTTGGGGGGGCTCTGGGAGATTAAACTGAGTTTGCACAGCCAGCTGCATTTGTTGCTTAGAAGCATGGCCGTAGCCAGTGATGGACTTTTTAACTTCCGTCGCGGGTAAGTCGATAACCGGAATATCAATCTGCTGGGCACAAAGCAAAATGACCCCGCGAGCATGTCCCATGAGAATCGCAGTCTGCGGATGTTTATAATGCGAGTAGAGTTTTTCGACCACCAATTGATCGGGCTTAAGTTCTTTGATTAATGCGCTGAGTTCTTCATGGAGCTGACCTAATCGCTGAGGCAAGGTGTTCTTGGTATTGAGCTTAATAATGCCCGCTTCAACCAGAGATGGATCGATTTGCCCAGGACGCAATGCAACCATGCCATAGCCAGAGATTCGTAAGCCAGGATCAATACCGAGAATTCGCATGTGGATAGTGTACCGTGATGTCGGAAGCACGATAAAAAAAAGTCCACCCTTTGCGCTTTTTCAAATGCCCCCTGACAACGTATACTTTGCCCCATGAACACACAACAGCTCATCTCAATTAATGCTTCAACTTCGCTATCAACACCTTGTTTTGTATTTGAATGTTTTTCTAAATCTATTGTATTTCCATAATTACCTAACTGGTTATTAATGGCATTTACAATTACTTGAACATTTTTATCGTTTGAACCA
>JAESSU010000309.1 GCA_016763955.1 Phycisphaeraceae bacterium
ATACACTGGACAAGGTGAGTTTGAAAATCGGTGTGGAAAACGAATACCAATCTCAAGTTGATCCGGGTTCCAAACGCAATGACTTTAGACTTTACAGCGCACTGGTTTTTAAGTTCTAATTTGATTGAGGCTCAAGCCCAAGAGCAAGCAATTTTGTAAGCTCTTTGTGATATTTGAAAAGAGATAAAAGCAGGATAGAAACGCGATGTTCCATCCTGCTTTTTTGAGGTTTTAATTTTGTGATTGTTAACGCGCCACGAAATTGCGGAAGTTATCTCGCAAGAGCAGGGCAGCATCGCGTTTGATCATTTTGGGGGTGACCTTGTAATCGACATCAATGAGGTCGTTGTACTTCTCCACTAAGACGTTGGCGATGATTTTTCGGCTGTGATCCCACTTGTATACAAGCTGATCTAAAATGCGTGCATCACTGTGTTGCGGGACAAAGCTCGTGCCTAATAGTTCGAATCGTTGCCGAGTCATTTCTTCAATGATGCTTGGATTGTTGAGGAACCACCAACATCCAAACAGGAACAAGTTCCCAAATTTGCGAGCTGCAACACATAGTTCGTGTTGATTCTCACGGCTAAGCAAAGTCACCATGAATTTGTTGTTGGGGAACTCCTGACACAGATGTACCACACTAAGCACATCGGACTTACCCACCATGTCTCCAGCATCTTTTAGTGACGGATTAACCTGCATACGCGAGCCAATCATCATCGCCCAAGGCAAGCCAAGATCAGCGCATAACGGCATGAGAATGTCACGGATAAAACGGTCGGCAGCTGGATTACTTGGATTGGGAAATTGGAATTCCGGGGGCAGACTCATTGCCACATAAATGGCCTTCTGACGATCAATCCATTCCCCTAGAAAGCGACGGGTTTCGTTGATGGTGTTGCCAGAAAAATCTTCATTGACCTCGTATCCCAACTGACGCATTGTGTTCACAGCAGAGGGCCAATTGCGCAACATCGGATCAATCCGAAGCACCGCTTCAAAACGGGGGTCATCACCAATCGACGGATTAGCTAACCATTTTTCACGTTCAACATCATCAAACACCGGGTTGGTCATCGTAATTGAATCGACGTTGGCAATCTCCATTACCTTATCGATGTACTTATCAGCTGTCTGCTGTGAAAACCATTTGCGGTAGTTCTTAAGCGACTTCTCATTGGGGTCCAATCCCAATTTATGAAGCGTCGTAATCACGCCCCGGCAGCCTTCACTGATGGGCGTATTCTCAACGAATAAATGCTTCCAAATATGATCCGCCTGCTGCTGCTTGGTCATCTGCCAAAAAGTTTCGTAAGGTAACTTTGTCGCAGGCACCACACGGAAAACTTCAGCAACCAAATAGTGATAGGTGACCAATTCATCAATGCCCCAAAGTAGTAAGCCATCAGGCTCCGGTGATGAGCCAAAAGCAGGCGTGTAACAATGCGTATGCAGGTCGGTTACCGGCTGATCATTGATGATTTTGTGAACCGTTTTTTTGAGATTCGAGCGATCCATAGTGATAACTCCATATTCTTAAATCTGATGAATGACCCGGTATTGTACCGGTACGAACGTAAAATTGAAAGGGTTCATTTTGGGGTTAAAGCAATCAGTTGCAGGGTTTTTATTTGGCGTTGGAATGGGTGAGTGTCATTTGATCCACCACGTCCCCGGTGTTACTAATCGCGCGGAAGTGTTGGCTTTGGGGGGTCAATGTGACTTGGATGAAATGGTTGACTTTTTGTGTTTTGGCGTACAGCGTATTTTGTAATGTTTGTCGCACATCTCGGATTTCGCCTCCCCATGCACCATCGCCTATGTACACGACACCAAAGCCGCTGGTCACGGGTTTTTTATTGATTAAGGGATGGGTTCGTTTGTAGCAGTGGTCGTGATTTTCTAACACCACGGGAACCTTGTACTGTTCAAATAATGGGGACCAGTTTTCTCGGACAGCTTGACTTAGTTCGCCTTCAAATTCGCGGTGAGAGGGGTAGCCCGGGACGTGGTAGATTGCGTAGCGATAAGTTGGCGGGGTTTTTTGCAAAGTCTCTTTAAGCCAATTTGTCTGCTCGCCAGCGATGGGGGAGATGTGTTGTGTGTCGAGCATGATCAGTTGCAGGTAGTTGCCGAAGGTCATCGCGTTGTAAGTGGTGTCTGGGAAGTATGGGCCAAAGAGATTAAAGAAAAAGGGTGCCATCTCACGGGACTTATTAAAGCTCCCCTCGACTTCATGATTACCGATTGCCACGATCAGTGGGATTAGTGATTTGTCACTGCGGAGCATGTGTTTTCGCCAGTTGTTTAGGAACACAATCCACGCATCGACATTTACGCCATTGGCATAAGCAAGGTCGCCGCCAAGCACTGCAAAGAGGGGGTCACATTCTGCAGCCTGTTGGCTAACTTGCACAGCTGCGGGCCAATTTCCTGCATCTCCGCCTGCTACAAAGACGAGTTTGTCAGTTAGTTTTTTAGGTGCTGTGCGAAAGGTGTAAATAGGCCCTTCATAACCAAAACGCATGCGATACAAAGTGTCCGGCTCAAGGTTTGTTAATTCAACACGGTATCGCGTGAGTTTACTTTTTGGGAAGGGGGCTTGTTGGGCTTGGAGACTTTGCCAGTGTTGGGCATCGTCTGCTTGCCATCGCAGTCGGATGATTTCGGGCTCATGTTCCGGGGTATACAGCAGCCATTGAATGACCATGCTCGTGGTGGGGTCTGCATACCATGTGGTAAACAAGGTTAAGTCCGGGCGTGTTAATTGTTTTTCGATGGCATCGCTTGCATACATCGGCGTATGCATAACCCATAATACAAGCGTGGTTAGAATAATTTGAAACGTTACTTTGCGTGTGAACATTGCTACATATTACGACACGATACCTAGATGATCCAAAATCAAATCAGAATGGGGACATTTTTTAACGCATCATCGTATTGGTCCATCTGTGTTTGTAGGGCTTGGGCAAGGGATGTGAGGATCGGCAGGCTTTGTGGTTCTTTAGATAGATCGCGGATTTCCAAGGGGTCATTTTGGAGATCAAAAAGCTGGATTTTGTCACAGCCTTGCGATTCATCAATCTCGCTATTGGTTTGTGTGTAATAGCGAATAAGTTTGTAGCGGCCATCGCAGACACTGCGTTGCATCTCAAAGTAAAGACTAAATTGATGCGACCGTGAGGAGGGCTCACCTTGCATCACAGGCACGAGACTGTTTGCAGTGACAGTCTCTGGACATTGCAATCCTAGCAGATCAATGAGTGTCGGATACAAATCGGGTGTCTGTGTTAAGGCGTGCGATTGCAAACCCTGTGGGACACCTGGGCCACGTAGAATCAAAGGCACTCTTACTGAGTGCTCATACATATTCTGCTTGCCCATAAGCCCGTGCTGACCGACTGCTAAACCATGATCAGCGGTGTAGACAATGAGGGTGTTCTCAAGCTCGCCACGTTTTTCCAAGGCATCAAGAATCAATCCCATGTGATGGTCTTGATGGGTGATGATGGCATAATAATCTGAAATATGCTGACGAATTTCTGCTTCATCACGCGGGAAGCTAGCAAGCTCTTCATCACGGATGCGATTGTGTCCTTGATCAAAAGGATGCTGCTGGAAATTTTCCGGAAGCGGCATCTGCGAAACAGGATACATATCTTGATACGCTTGGGGTGATTGACGCGGATCATGTGGTGAGGTGAATGCGACATTTAGATAAAAAGGTTTGTCGGCATCATGGTGATTTAAAAAATCTAACGCAGCATCGGTGAACAATTCCGTCGAGTGTTTGGGTGTGATGTGTGCTGCACTTTCATCGTACAAGCCAGTGGGATCATAGTCATAGGCATTGACTGCGTAGTGGTCACTCATGCCACCGAAAAAGATTTGCGCACCATCACAAAAAGAGCGATTGAATGAGGTTTTATCATTGTGCCATTTTCCGATAAAGTGCGTGTGGTAACCTTGCTGGCGAAAGGTTTGTCCCAGTGTGACACGGTCAGGATTGATGGTTCCAATGCTTGGGTGATAGCGGCAACGATAGTCTTTGTGCAGCGAAGCTTGGTAGACATTAGTGCCTGTGTGCAAAGCAGCTCGTGTGGGAATGCAGACGGCTGGACTGTAGCTTCCAGTGTGCCAATTACTTGTAAAAGTAGTCCCCTCGCGGATCAGGCGATCCATGTTTGGGGTCTTAACTGTTAGGTCTCCGTGGGCTGCAATGGCTTGGGAACGATGGTCATCTGCCATCATGATTAGAACATTGGGACGTTTGTTGGACATAATCGCTACTTTTGAAAATTAGTTAATTTATCGTAGTTGGCATCACCGATTTGTCAATAGTTTATGTCGTTTTAAGTGTATCTAAAACCGCTTGGTGTTAGTTGGACTCGATGTTGTTTAGTGGAAAGATGATGTCGTTGTTTCTGTTGGATTGTTCAGGTTGGTTGCAATGTAATCGCACTTGAAATTCTGTGGCATTGAGCATGCTAATCATGGGGTAGCGGATGATCACATGACCGAGTGTGTTACCTGAAGCGGGGAGTTGTTTGATGTGTTCATTGCGAATTAGGTAGCCATCCGCATAGACTTCGACGGTCAGATCATCAGCAGGCACGGTGCCTAGGTTCATCACAGGAATCACTAGCTCATCTTTTTGAGAATTGTATGTGACCCATTGCCGGTGCAGTGCGGGATCAGCTTGAGCAGACTTGGGTTTTTCTGATGCTTGGGTTTGTACCCATTCTATGACGGTTTGGCCTGCGGGGAGGGTGATGCGGTGTTCTGATCCGCGGTGCACATCAGGCCATTGTGTGAGTAAGGCAATACTGTCGGCCATGTCATCGTCATTGGCATCGGGGCCGATCACGACTTGGTATTGACCGGCTGATAAGGACCACGGGCGCATGGTTATGACTCGCGGTTGGTTGTTGAAATTAAAGAATGTGACATGCAGGCTTTTTTCAGAGACACGGTTGACGCGAGTGACAATGTCATTGCCCATGTTTTTCCAAGTGACCGTGAGTTGTTTAGGATCAGGGAGCATGCGTTTGGTGAACTTGCCGTAACAACTGATGATGCCCAGCGTGCTAAGCAGTTGTGTTTCGTCTGCTTGTGCGTTGGTTAATGCAGCATTAAGAAACCGTCGATCACCTTCTTGTTCAAAGGCCGCGAGCAGGTTTAGCGTGACATCAATGTTAAATCGTTCACCGTTTTGGAGATTGCGTAGGGTTTGCATTGCCCTGTCTAGGTTTGCTTTTGGAAGTAGTGTCGGTGGGGTTGATGGGTTTGATGTTTCACTTGTGTACCACTGCCACAGACTTGTGAGGCTGCGAATTTCACTGGAGATCGTCGAATCATTTTTGTAAAGAACGTCATGGCCTTTGGCTAACCGTAAAGGTTGTCCAGGCTCAAATGCGACTGGATTTAAGACTCCGGTGAGCTGTTGGGTTTGAATTTGTAATTGACGTAAGGCTTGGGCCCATTGGGGTATTTTGCCTGTGTAGGGGACAAAAGTTAGATGGGTCTGGGCCGATTGGGAGGGTGTGAATTGACGTGGGGCAGGAAATGTTTCTGCAAGGATTGACGCGGGAATGAGTCTGCCTTGTTGTAATGCATCGATTTGTGAAACGTCCAATGGATGGTCGAATATCCATAATTCATCAATGCCGTTTTGTGTGTTTAGTTTTAGTGTCTTGGGGGTTCGAGTGTCTGTGTATCGGAACGCGCCCCATTGATGTGATGCAAGTTTGCCATTGATGTAGAAGCGGATTCCTTTTTGTTGATCCCATACCAATGTCAGGTGAACCCATTGGTTTTTTTTTAGCAAGTGTGTGTCTGCTTCGCGTCCAATGGCTTTGCTTGAAGGTAATGTGATCCAAGGGCGCAGCCATGTGCCAGCTTTGCCGATTTGGATGAGGCATTGGCCGTCAGCTGCGCGTATTTGCATCAGTGGTTTTTCACTGTCAGATATTTTTGTAAAAAAGGAGATGGTTCCCTGTTTGGGATTGATGTTGCCTTGTAGTTGGACATTTAGTTGTGGTGCGACACAGCTATTGCCCAAGGCTCCGCTGGTGATCTGTGCTTGGTGATTGACTAGGGGTGTTTGCCCTTTCCAATAGCCTGCTAGCGATGCGTTGTCGAAGGATAGATACAACAGCGCGCGAGCGGTTTCAAATTCTCGAATTTGATAGCCAGCGTTAACAGTTAGGGTCGTTAGCAGCAGGGCTAAGACGAAGCACGATCTCTGAGTCCACTTTGATTGCATCATGTTCACAAACTCCAATGAGGTGAGGGCATGTAGTGTAACGGCAATAGTGTTTGTGGACTAGAAATTTCACAACTGATGCGGGGCAAATGCATGTACCCCCTGTATGAGCGAGCTAGGTTGTGTCAGTCCGTTTTTTACCCCTCGGTCAATTGTAAAATCAGCTTGTAAAGTATTTTGGGTGCAACATTTTGAC
>JAESSU010000027.1 GCA_016763955.1 Phycisphaeraceae bacterium
CCCCGGAAGTTTCACTTGGCGTCAAGAGCGTTTCTGGGTTATTTTTTGAATTCAAAAACCTTTTAAACCAAGCCCAATGCTGAGTCTCGGCTTCCGAGGCGAAGCATGGGATTCCCCCGGGTATTTGTACTGCACCTCATCAACCAAACGGCTTGCCAAACTTCTTTACCAAATCACTGATCGCGTCTTGGACTTGGGGCGTGTTACTCACTTCTGCGGACACGGTGATTTCACCTGCTTTACGCTGCGCTTTGGCTAACTACTTATCAAGCCTCCGCCCAGAGATGGTCATGCTCGTTCCTAAATGTTGCGCAAATTGGGCGACATAAAATTCCTGCAACATCCAAAAATATTTCACACCCGCAACAGAACCCTGCTGCTCTACGGTGAGCTGCACCCACGCTTGGGAGTAAGGCACAATCACGCGACACAACTCCGCATCTCTGTCATAACGACGCTCAACAAGTTTGCTTAATCGATCCGTCATCGCAGCCAGATACCGAGGCAAATGACTCAGCCAAGGGTCAGGCACACTTAACAAAAAGTCCGCAGGAACCAACGTCTGTCTTTGCTGCCTAAGCGACTTAATCACATCAGATGCACTTGATGGCCAAGTGTTCTCAAGATGCACATCCACTGCCCGTGCTGCTTGCAAAATCTGCCCCGTCATCACAGCCAACTTCCGCACATTCCCCGCAAGGTTCCCCCATGTATCCTCAAAGCGTTTAGCAAACGCCCCGCGCGTACGGATCTCCGGATCATCAACAAGAAACGTCATCATCGCTGCCCGCTCGGTAAGCCATTGGGTTAACTGCTTTTTATGACCGAATGTCGCAAAATCCAAAGCTAATTGTCGCAAGCTTGATAGTTGCCCAACTTGTTGATTAAGCTGATCACCAATCTGTAAAACAAATAGCCGCAACAAACCCTGACGCATCGTCTGCTGGGCCATTTCAGGACTTTGCATTAGCTCTAAACTCACCGACGTTTGATGATCCACAAGTGTCGGATAGCCGGGCAACTTAATCCCCCTGCTGGTGGTGATAATCTGCATCGGCAGGTCGCCAAAGTCCCAGCGCGTAATGCCCGTCTTGGTAAATTTTGGATGCTCAATTTGCGCAAGACGCTGGCCAATCTGTGAGCCCACCTTTTTCTTCACCGCATCAAGGTCCCGGCCCTTGGCTAACGTTTTACCACGCGCATCAACCACCCGAACATTGGGCTGTAAATATTCTGGGAGGATTGATAAATCTAGTGACCGCGGATCAGGCGCAAAACCTGCCACCTGCTGCAACGCTTCACAGATCGCATCTGTAAGTGGGAATCCCGACTGGGCAACAATGTCAACACACTGCTTAGCCGTCTGTGAGATCGGAATGTAATGCCTGCGAACCTCTTTAGGTAACGCACGAATTAGTGCATTGATTTTCTGCTCAAG
This sequence comes from Phycisphaeraceae bacterium, assembly GCA_016763955.1. Taxonomy (GTDB): domain Bacteria; phylum Planctomycetota; class Phycisphaerae; order Phycisphaerales; family Phycisphaeraceae; genus UBA7800. The sequence goes on from JAESSU010000027.1 coordinate 1,439, forward strand.
TAAGCCAGGAACCAACTTGTGCAAGTGATCCATCTCCAACTGCCCCATCACATCCACAGGCACACTGGCTGTCACCCCATCATCTTCATGCCCAAAGTCCGCCCGGTAATTGAGCTTAAGCTTTATGCCAAAGACTTCTGCTTTGTCCGGGAAATATTGACTATCAGCCGGCTCAATATCAGGTGCCAGAAAATCCGAAAGCTGCATGAACAATAACTTAGGTTCCTTTGCTTCTGCTTGCTTACGCCACTTCTCAAAATGAGGGCCGCTGGCAATCTCACTTGCAGGCAGTTTGTCATCAAAAAATTGATACCGCTGCTCATTACTTGCTAGCAAATTATGCTTACGAAGTTTAGCCTGCATCTGCTGAGCTTCTTTAAGCAGTCGCTGGTTATGCAAAGCAAAAGGCGCACTGTTTTCCATGTCCTGTTCAACTAAACCATAATGAATAAACATCTCACGGGCTTTGACTTTGTCATATTGATCCATCGGACATCGACGTAATCCAACAATGGTCAGCCCGAGCATGGTGACCTTTTCATTGACCATCGCCCGAGCGCTTTTGCGATCCCAACGCGGCTGATTGTAGGACTTTTTAACCAAGTGACCGGCTAAGGGTTCAAGCCAATTCGGATCAATGATCGCTAACGTGCGCGCATAAAGTTTGCCCGTCTCAACAAGCTCAGCAGCCATGATCCATTTTGGTTTTTTCTTAAACAAAACCGAGCCGGGGAAAAGAAAAACTTTATTCCCACCTGTCCCGCGATAGACAAAACCGTCATCCACATTTGCAGTATGAGCTAGTAACCCCGCAAGTAATGCACGGTGGACACGTTCAGAAGTTGCAGGCTTGTGATTACGATGAAGCTTTTGCTCACGAGCCATCTCAGTAAGCTGCTGGCAGACATCCATCCATTCACGCACGCGATTCGGTGATAAAAAATTCTGAATGCAACATCTGCGAAACTGATTGCGTGATAATTTATGATGCTGCTCGCGGAGAAACTTCCAGAGATTTAGTAGCGTCAAAAGGTCCGAGTTTTCATCATTAAACTGCCGATGAGCGCTATCCGCTGCATCGCGTTTATCAGAGGGCCTTTCACGCGGGTCTTGCACGGACATTACCGAAGCAAGCACCAACACCTCATCGAGCGCGTCCTCGCTATGTCCAGCTATTAACATCCGCGCAACACGCGGGTCCACTGGGAATGTTGCCAACTGCCAACCAATTTTAGAAAGCACCCCGTCTTCATCCACAGCACCGAGTTCATGCAGTGTCTTAAAACCTTGCTTGATCATTGATGGCCGAGGCGGATCAAGAAACGGGAACAATTGCACCGGCCCAAGTCGCAACGCTTTCATCTGCAAAATCACCGCAGACAAATTCGTTCGCATAATCTCGGGCGTGGTATATCGATCTCGCTGCTGATAATCCTCCTCAGAATACAGCCGAATGCACACACCCTCATCCACACGGCCGCAACGACCTTTACGCTGATCCGCAGACGCTTGGCTAATGGCTTCAATAGGCAGCCGTTGGACCCCAGCCCGCGCAGAATATCGACTCATCCTCGCTAAACCCGAATCAATCACATATCGAATCCCGGGCACGGTAATCGAAGTCTCCGCGACATTCGTTGCTAGCACAATTCGCCGCTGCTTACCCGTGGGATTAAACACCTTCATTTGATCCGCAGAACTAAGCCTTGCAAACAAAGGCAAAATCTCTGTCCCCTGGTTTTGCAGATACGTTAGCTCCTTTGCACACTCACGAATGTCCCGCTCTGTGGGTAAAAACACCAACACATCGCCATGCCCAAAACGCATGATTTCGTTAAGCGATTCACGCACCG
>JAESSU010000310.1 GCA_016763955.1 Phycisphaeraceae bacterium
CCTGTAAAATTGAACAACGCAAATCACCTTTGCGAATTATCCGCGACAGGTATTGAGGATTGTGTTTAATGACCCAACTGGCAGGGCGGAGTGCATCAAGTTTGATCGGTTGATCCGGCACCCACAAGTTCCATTGCAAACCTTCACTGCTGGCTTGCTGACGTGCAATGTTCGTTAATGTTTTTGATCGTTGTTGCACTTCAAACAACGGCCGTTTCGTATCTGCCTTCTGGCAAACCTCTGCTGCAATGAGTAATTCTTTGGATGTACCATGTTTGACAGCTAAAGCCAGGAGCGTGCCAAGTGTGGGTTGATGCTTGATAGCTAGGTCAGTTTCAGCTAGATGTTTGAGTCGATGTCTTGCGACGAAGTTGCTATATTGACTTAACCATGTGATGGCAAGATAGAATAACCGCGCACTGCCAGATGCAAGCCTTGCAGTGTTCAATAGCAGATGTTCAAGGTCTGGTGCATGACGCGAAGATCTATTGCCAAAGAGTACGCCCAGTCTTGCCCATTGAGCAATTGCATTGTCCAATTCATTTTTAGCCATGGGATGCCTCCAGTTCTCTGAGGATGGCACGTTCGGTGTCATGTGTTTCGCGTGTCAGTGATTCAGCATCAAGACGATCCAGATGTTTATGCAGAAACACGAAGTCCTTCTTGGTTGGTTTTAAGGCAAGCATATCTTCGAGATCCTGTGGCCGAACGATTGCGCCCATGAGCTTCATTGCCAACAGGTCCAGACGACTGATAGCCAGAACCTGCATGGGGCCAAACGTTCCAACCAATTGGCACCGGCTACGCCAACCCACTGGCAAGAAGTGAGCATACATTCTGCTGTCACGATTCAACCATTCCTTTGGCAAGCCTTGTTGTTCAGCAACTCGCTGAGCTGCTTGGTATACCGCTTCCCATTGGTCATCCCGTTCACTGGCCAGCACATCGCAATCGTGTGTCACACGTGAAACGGGCATGTCGGCAACGGCCATCGCTGCCACCGATCCGCCGATAATTATAGTCACCTTGGTACTCTTATCTGACTGTTGCAGTTGCTTGCCTGTCAGTGTGAGTGCCCTGATTGCTTGTGTGTGATCCATGTTGACTTTTTCCATGTGTGTATAGTAATAGTATACATAACGGCAAGTTGTCGGTCTAGCTTTAATGTTGTTTGATGTTGATTTTTAAGCCAATGCAAGACTTGAAAGGTTTTCTATAACTCAAAAACATCAGATTTATGAGCGATAAAATAGCGTCTTATCGCTCACAGAATGGTTTTAGAGGACTTTAACGATAATTTCTGCACGCCATGTCGAGTACAGATGGCCTTGAGGGTGGCTTGATTGATTTTGAACACCTGTTGCATTGTCTTGACTTTTCATCTGGGACGATACCGGATGTGCGGTCATGTTGAAGAGTATAAAATAAATGTAACAAATGTAACAACATCGGTATTGACATGAGTGACTTGATGGATAGAATGGTACGTATGGCTAAGAAGGTATCGGCAAAAAATAAGGATGTGAAGTCTGATGTGGGTGCTGCCATGATGCTTTGGTATTCCGAAGCAATCTTAATGTATCCAGAAGGTTTGGTGACACAGGCTCAAGCTGCTGCAATGTTGAATATCAGTCGTGTTGCTGCTGGAAGGTTAGTTTCACGAGGTTACTTACGTGCAGTGTATTTCCCAAAGCCACCTGATATTTCAGGTATTGCAGTTGGCGATGATGATCCTGCTTGGCTGAAATTGGCGGGTCGCTTGTCCATTTTGCTTGGTGATCCTTACACCTATGCTTTCCCGCAAGCTTGCTATGTTTCCTACGGCGATGTACTCAAGCTCTGGGAGTCAGGGGAAGCCAAGAAAAAATGTAAAGTTGATTGGAATGAAAAAATGATATACGCGCTCAATGGTGGCTCAAAAAAAGGTGAGAAAATGAAATATATGAAGTTGAGAGAAATCCACCGTCAACACCAGCGTATCGCACAAAGAGAAAGAGAACGAGAACGAGAAACGGGGACAAATGACAATTCACAAGAGTGACATTATACGTGTGAAAAAAAGTGACTTGCCTAGACCGTTAATTGTTGAAGATGAAGTTGGAAATATCAAATACTTCAATCTCAATCCAGCGGGTGAGGGCAAGCTTGGTGCATATCTAAGTCAGATGAATACATATGCAAAAGAAACCGTTAAGCGGTTGATCGGTAGACGTTGAGTTTTTGAAAACAATTAGGTTTGCCCGGTAGCCAGCCAACACGATATCGTGCGTAGCAAGCCATGGGCCTTTAGGTGTGAACCACCGAAGGTATTACCATGGCTGTTTCTTTATTTGAACCTGATGAAAAACCACCAAACGCCCCCAGCCGCTTGGGTGATGGCGGCTTGCCCGCCGCCCCAACGGCTGGCGATGCAGCAGCATCGCCTAGACTTGAAGATTACAACAATAAACGGAACTTTTTGCCCACTGGTAGGGTGTATCTCAAGCCCTGCAATTGCAGGTGTCGAACATGCCCAGACTGTGGGCCTAAGTTCGGCATCAAGGTTCGCTGCCGCCTGCTTCAGAAGCAGGAATACTTTCCCCGTCCTGCTATGTTCACGCTCACGGTGGATCGCAATGCTTTTGGTTCGCCGTTGGACGCTTACACCACCATCACACAGGGGGGCTTTATTCGTCGCCTGATGCGATTGCTCAAAGTCGAACGCTGGGCATGGACACAGGAATTACAGATGAAGACCGGAGAGGGTTGGCCGCATTGGCATAGGGTCATCAACCTGCCACCGGGTGGGGTGAACCTCGAACGTGCTTGGCGACTATGGCGCGACAAGTGGCATCTGGGCGGCCTCGATCTGCAACGCAAACCCAACAAGTCGGCCAAGCATGCTCTGTTCTACGTCACCAAGTATCTGACCAAATATCCCGAAGCAGGTTTCCCCGATTGGCTGCTGCACTACGACCATCGTGTCCGCTGGGTGGGTGGCACGCGGTCGCTTGGGCCCCTGGTGTCGGATCAGGAAATGGTTGCCAAAGATGTGGGGGATGATGAGCAAGCCAAAGAATCTCTTCCGCGTGAGCATCGCCCCTTAGCCCTGCGCATGGCTGAATGTGGCCAGGTCATTAATTTCTTTGTCGAGACCCAATGCAATGGCGAGTTGTACCAATCCTTCTATGGCCGGATGCCACGCGAGCAGGTCATCGCTGCAACCCATAAGCGTTCCATGCTGCCCATCTCCAAAGACGAAGATGGCAAGGATATCTCATGGGCGATTGGGAAAGTTTTGCAGATTTGGCAAACGA
>JAESSU010000311.1 GCA_016763955.1 Phycisphaeraceae bacterium
CAGCCGTCAAAAGGGTGAGCCCACGCGATTTGCCAGTGTCGCACGACTGGCTGAAAAAAAGGGATTGGAATACGCGCTCACAGCGTTGGGACAAGTGATCAAACGCTGTGATGATTTTATCTATGACATCATTGGCGGTGGCCCGTTGCGTGAGTCTTTGGAACAGCAAATCAGCAAGCTAGGGTTAACCGAGCATGTAAATTTATTGGGTTGGCGAACGCAGGATCAGGTGCGGGCGCATCTGCATGAATCTCATGTTTTGCTAGCCCCTAGCGTCACCGCCAAAGCCGGTGATCAGGAAGGCACGCCCACGGCTATTGCCGAAGCACTGATGATGGGTTTGCCCGTACTAAGTACGCAACACAGCGGCATTCCTGAAATGGTGCAACATGATGTGAGCGGCTATTTGGTTCCAGAACGGGATGTCGATGCACTAGCAGCATACCTGCTAAAACTGATGGGAAATCCCCAGTCATGGCAAGCCCTAGGACAAGCTGGCAGTGACTTTGCCCGATGTGAATTTGATGTCAATAGCCTTAACGATCAACTCATCGAAATTTACCAAACCATTACTCAACAAACCGATTAATACAACCCTAAAGCCCGGGGGCTTTAGACCCCGGGATGACCCACTATGAACTTTCCAATCACCGTTATCATTCCCTGTCACAACGCTGGCCCGTGGCTTGCCTCCACGCTCGCATCGGTTGCTGCGCAGACACATAAACCTGATGCAGTGATACTTGTGGCAGATCGTTGTAGCGATGATTCGGTGAAAATCGCAAAAGATTTTCCGTTGGTGATTGATATCATTGAAACAGATTTTGGTAATGCCGGTCCCGCTCGTAATAGCGGTATCCATGCTGCGACCACGCAGTGGGTTGCGCTGCTTGATGCAGATGACCATTGGTTGCCCGGTCACTTGCTTAATGCCTCAAGGGTTTTGTTAGATACAGAGCATGTGGCTTATTGTGCAGGTCATCATTTTATGGATAACGATGACAATGTTCTGCCCTTACCTCCCAATTATTGGCAAGGTTGGCCTGAAGTTCACACACATCTAAACAGTGATGATTATGTCCAGCTCATGGATCAGAGAATGCACTTTGGTCACTCCACCGTGATCTACAATCGCAAGCGTTTGTTGGAGGTGGGTTGCTTTGATCCGGCGCAGCTTCGTCGTCACGATTTGGACCTATGGCTTCGAATGATTCATCAGCATACATGGGCTTATCATCCTGGCCCCGCGGCTGCATATCGCAACCAGACTCCGGGAAGTATTTCAAGCAAAACCGTTGAAGTGGCTTATTATGCTTTACGTGCTTTAGCTCGAAATCAGCAGGCGATGAATCATCGAACATATGACAGTATTGTGGCGGGCTATGCACAGCGAGCGATGAGTGTTGCGTTTAATGATGCGGACACCACATGGGCAAAAAAACTCCGTGAACTGGCCATGCCTCACCTAACTGGGAAATATAAATTTTGTTACACAATGATGGGAATCCGCCCGCCGGTGTTTAAAATGTTAATCGGTTTAAAGCGTGCAACATTGGGACGGCTGCTGACTTTATTAAAGCATCGGCGTGAACGTAAAGCTGCGCAACGTTGGCACAGTCAGGAGTCAGAATAAATGCCGGATTCATCGCCGCGATTTAGTGTCATCATGCCCTGCTATAACCGCCGCAAGCTCATTCGCGCAGCGGTGATGTCGGTGCTAGATCAAACCTTTACAGACTTTGAATTAATCGTGGTCGATGATGGTTCGACGGATGACACCCTTGACGTGCTTGCGGACATCACTGATGCACGTTTGAGTCTTCACCAGCAGCGAAATAGTGGCCCCGGTGCTGCGCGTAACAAAGGTATCGGCATCGCCCAGGGCCAGTATGTTGCCTTTCTAGATAGTGATGATCTTTACTTACCTTGGACACTGCAAAATTATGATCAGGCATTAAAACAAAACAAAGACCCTAGCTTGCTAATCTGTGAAGCAAAGGATTTTCACCATGATGCACAAATGAACAGCGTCGTGCAAAAGCCTTTGGAAGTTCAATGTTATGAAAACTATTTGCAAGCTGCTGATCAGGACTTTTGGATTGGCGCAAGTGTTGTCGCGGTCAAACGGCAGGTGGTGCTTGCTTCAGGTGGGTTTAATAATGCGAAGGTCAATCAAGAAGATTGCGACCTGTGGTTACGCTTGGGAACTGCGCCGGGATTTATTGCCATTGCATCACCGATCTGTTCTGGTAGACGTTGGCATGAACAAAATGTTTCACATGAAATAGCCCGCAACATTGCAGGCGTGCAATACCTCATCCAACAACAAAAACACGGTGCTTACCCACTAATGCATAGTCGTGAACTGCTCACTATTCTCACAAGGCATATTCGACCTGCATCACTGGACTGTATCAAGCATGGTGACCGAGGTGTTGCGTTGGAGTTTTACCGCAAGAGCTTTTTTTGGAATTTAAAACTTGGGCGTTTACGTTACCTGCTAGGATTTTGGGTGCGGATGATTTTAGGGGGTAGGGTACGATGATGCGCATTACCAGCTTTGTTCATTTACATCGGACTTTAACGCCCACAGGTGTTGGGGTTCATATTATTGAGATGCTTCGTGAGTTGGCTTTGCGAGATGACGTTTCATTGCAGATGCTCGTGTCCCGTTACGAGACTGATGGGCAGGGTCATGTTTTGCCAGAGTATGCACTAGGTGAGTTGCCGGTGGTGACTTATCCGATGTCCCGCCGAATTGCTGAGGGTTGTTGGCGGACTTTGGGTTGGCCAAATGTCGAGCGATTTGCCGGGCCCTCGGATTGGGTTTATTCCCCCACCGAAGCGGTCATTGCCACGCGAGCTCTGCCTCAGGTTCTGACGATTCATGATATGTATCTGATGGAAACGAATTTGCCTTGGTCAGGCTCAGCAGCAAGTCGTCAAGCTGGGGGAAAATGGAAAAAGCTCACCAGTAAAATGGTCAAGCAAGCCAAGCGGATCGTGACGGTTTCCGAATTTACCAAAGGGCGTATTGTCGATTTACTAGGGGCTGATCCGCAGCAGATTAGTGTGGTGGGCAATGGCGTGAGTCAGTCATATTTTGAGCCGAATCTGGATGTGATCTTGCCGGTGACAGAGCCTTATGTGATGGTGGTGGGGGGGCTTACTCAGCGAAAAAACGCCCCGGCCGTGTTTGCTGTGGCTAAGGCTTTATATGCAATGGACAGTCAGATTCAGATTGTGGTCGCTGGCAAGTGTTCAGCTAATTACACCAAGGCCGCACAGAGTCATCCTAATATCAAGTTGTTAGGTTATGTAGATGATGCCTTGCTGCCTGCGATGATGGCCCAATCGATTGCATTGCTTTTTTTATCTCACTATGAAGGCTTTGGTATGCCTGCGGTGGAGGCCATGGCTGCAGGAACGCCGGTGATTGTTTCGCCTTTTTCATCGCTACCTGAAATTGTCGGCGATGCGGGGCTTCTCATGGATCCGCAAGATGAACATGCCATTGCTAACGCATTGCTTTGCTTTGCCCGGACACCTAGTAGCCGGGACGATTATGTCCGCAAGGGTAAAGCATGGGCAGAGAATTACACTTGGAAACACTGTGTGGATCGCCTGCTAGCTTGTCTGGTCTAAAATGAAAAATTCAGGCCGTGTCCCCGATAGAGACAGCCATGCAATGCGGTGGTATGCTAACCTGTAGTCTTAGATATCCTTGGTGTTGGAGTCAGGAGCCTATTTATGTTGAAACCTCGTTTTTTATATTTGGCACTTATCTCATTTAGCGTGGCAATGACTGGCTGTAGTACGGTTTATTACGCGATGAGTGAATCATTGGGTTATCAGAAACGCGAGGTCCTTGTGGATCGTGTGGAGGATGCTCGTGATGAACAGACCGAGGCTAAGGAGCAGTTCCAGACGGCCCTTGAGAAGTTTAAATCCGTGGTCGATTTTGAAGGTGGCGAACTAGAACAACGCTACAACGAACTGAGCAAGGAATATGGTCGTTGCCAGTCGCAAGCTAAGGCCGTGCGTTCGCGGGTTGCAGCGATTGAAAATGTTGCCACTGCACTGTTTAATGAATGGGAAAAAGAGCTAGGGCAGTACACCTCCCCCGCATTGCGATCTGCTAGTGAGCAGCAGCTTTCAGCGACCAAAGCCCGGTATCAAAAAATGTTTTCCGCGATGGTCACTGCTCAGGAAAAAATGCAGCCGGTACTTGGTGCATTTAATGATCAGGTTTTGTTTCTTAAACACAATCTAAATGCGCGAGCCGTAGCATCATTACAATCCACCGTCTCTTCACTTCAAACCGATGTCACTCGTCTGATCAAAGAGATGGAAACGTCCATCGATCAGGCGAACCGTTTTATCAATGAACTTCAGTCCAATTCGTAACTCAATTAACCAAGGAAATAATTATGCCCATGTTTCGTCGCTTTGTAATGTTCTCTGTCCAGATGTTGGCAGTGGTGTCGATGTTTAGTCTGAATGCTTTTGCTCAGGAAAAGAGTGCCAAGGCAATTTGGGTTGAGTTTCAGACCAGTCAGGGTGATATCACCATCAAGCTCTTCCCTGATAAAGCACCTAAGACAGTTAAGAATTTTCTGACTTATGTTGATGAAGGTTTTTACAGCGACACGATTTTTCATCGCGTGATGCCTAACTTTATGATTCAAGGCGGCGGGATGACCGCGGACATGAAAGAAAAACGGACGCATGCTCCCGTGACGAATGAAGCAGATAATGGCCTGTCTAACAAACTAGGCTCGATTGCGATGGCCCGAACCGGCAATCCCCATTCTGCAACGGCTCAGTTTTTTATTAATGTCAAGAACAATGCGTCACTGGATCATCAGAGCAAGCTCAACGGTCGATCCTGGGGCTACTGTGTCTTTGGCCAAGTCGTCAAAGGCATGAACGTGGTTAACGACATCAGAAAAGTCCGCACCGGCCAACACGGGCATCATAGTGATGTGCCAGTGAAAACAGTGCTTATTAAAAAAGCAATGCGCGTAAAAAAATAACTTTTTTCACTGACTTGAAAACTTTGAGTTCTTCAAGCTCTTCGTGCCTTGGCGTTAAACCCCAGCGTAGGAACAACCCCCCCGCATGTCCATGATTGTTTCACACAACCTGTCTAAAACCTTCCCGACACCCGATGGCACGGACAAACATGCCGTTGCGGGTGTGAGCTTTTGTGTGGAAGCAGGACAAATTTATGGCTTGCTCGGCCCAAATGGTGCAGGGAAAACCACCACGCTGCGAATGCTTTGCGGGCTTGTTGTCCCCACCTCTGGGTATGCTCAGATCAATGGACATGATGTCCAGCAAGACCCGCAATCCGTTAAGCAGGTACTAGGTTTTCTCACTGCAAACACCGGCTTGTATCAATGACTTTCTGTTCGTGAGGTCCTGGTTTATTTTTGTAAATTACATGACATGACTGCAAAGCAAGCTGCCTCACGGACAGACATATTGATCGATACATTTGATATGCAGGACTTTTCTCATCTGCGCTGCGGCTCACTTTCAACCGGTCAAAAACAGCGATGCAATATTGCCCGTGCACTGGTTGCCGACCCGCCTGCATTGATTTTAGACGAGCCGACTTTGGGGTTGGATGTTTTATCGAATCGGGTGATGCTCAATTTTATCCGCGCGCAACGTGATGCAGGCAAGAGCATTATTCTTAGCACGCATTATCTAGATGAAGCAGAGACACTTTGTGATCAGATCGGCCTGATCCATGAAGGCGGACTCGTTGCTCATGGCACGCTTGATCATCTGCGGACCCTTAGTGGCCAGCAACGCCTTAGTGATATTTTCTTGAAGCTCATTCACGAGGAGTCTCCCCAAAGCGCATGAATTTTACTCGCATTAAAACGATCTATTGCAAAGAACTTGTGGACCTGCTGCGCGATCGGCGGACGGTGATTGCGACCATCATCGTGCCAGTGGTGTTGTACCCGATGCTGATGCTTTTTTCAGTTCAAGCAGCCAGCGTGCAGACAGGCAGAGTTTCAACAGAGCAAGTCGTCGTTGGGGTCAGCAGTGAGGATGATAAAAACACGCTGATGCGTTTGCTTGCTAGTGAGCAGGCCCCCGAAAAACTTCAAAACACGATTGATGATCAAGAGGCTGAGGTTGAAGATTTTGTTCCCTTGATTCAGAGTGTGCATTGGGTCGTGACGGATGACTTGCAAGAGGCGGTGCAAAGTCATCAGGTGGCATGCGGGGTTCAAATCACCCAAATAAAAAATCCTGACGACCCCTTGCTTGAGCAGATTGCTTTTGAGTTATTGGTTCAGACGGATCAGATTCGTTCGCGGATTGCTTCCCGGCGCTTTGAGTCTGCGTTTAGGCGCATTGGCAATGCCCGCGTGAATCAGAGACTTGAATCCTTGAGTGTGAAGCGTGATGTGATCGATCCCTTTTTCTTTACCGAAATTAATCTCACCACGTCTGGCTCACTGTTGGGATTGATCTTGCCTTTGTTATTGGTATTAATCACGCTCACTAGTGCGATTTATCCAGCGATTGACTTAACCGCTGGCGAGCATGAGCGAGGCACGTTGGAGACTTTGATGGTCTGCCCCGTGCCGGTGAGTGAACTGGTTGCCGGTAAATTTTTAACTGTGGTGACGATTGCTCTGTTAGGTGCAACGTTAAATTTAGCGAGTGTGGCTGCGACGGTATACTTTGGCGGTCTTACGGATTTGCTGGGCGCGATGGATCAGAATGCCAGTGATTTGCCTTTGGCAGCGATTCCTATTGTGCTTCTTGCGTTGATTCCTTTTGCGGTATTAACGTCAGCAATTTTAGTTGCAGTGTGCGGTTTTACGCGGTCTTTTAAGGAAGCACAGAACTACGTCACGCCGGTGATTTTGGCGACTCTTTTGCCTGCCATGGTTGCGAATATGCCCGGGATGCAGTTGGAAGGGCCGATGCTGGTTTTGCCTGTGGGGAATATGGTTTTGCTGCTGCGTGATTTACTTTCAGGGACTCATTTGCAGGGTTACCAAATTGTGATGGTCTTGTTGTCCACGAGTTTATATGCTGGCGGTGCGGTGGCTTTGGCGGCTCAGACATTTGGGCGTGAGTCTGTTTTATTTTCCGATAATGCGTCGATGAAAAGTTTGTTGCAGCGACAGATGATTCGCCGCAAAGTCTTTCCCACCATGGGTCTGGCTTGTCTGTATGTTGCGATGTTATTCCCCGCGTGGTTTTACATTCAGAACATGCTTCAGCGGCAGCTAATAGGGGACATGGTTTCTGTACTGAGTTGGATTGCTGTGCTGATGCCTGTGTTCTTTGCGATTTTACCTGCTGTGATGCTTTGGTATTTTAAGTGTCAGCTCAAACCTTCGTTGGGCTTAGAACGTGCCACGCCTCGGTATTGGATAAGTGGCTTGTTATTAGGTTTATCCA
>JAESSU010000312.1 GCA_016763955.1 Phycisphaeraceae bacterium
CGGCAAAACATTGACAAATCTTTCACTGAAACGCTGGCTGCGGGGATTTACCATGCCGGGGATTGGTCTTACCATGCGGGTCAAACCGGGAGTGTCATCCCCTACCTTGCGTTTGCCAATAGAGCCGGCGGTTACGAGATTCTCGCGTTTGGTACCCAAGTTGACATTGATGAGAATGATCTGGATTTCGATGTCACCGTACCATTCGGTGGTTCCCCCTTTAGTCTGGGGGAGGGGTTGACCGAGGTCTTTGGCGGAATCATGAATCCCCCCGGGGACGGTAGCCAAAACCCAATCAAGACGAATCTCGCGAGCGGAGGGTTGATGGATCATGACAACAATAACGCCGGAGCATTCACCCTCCCGACAGTCGGTGGAATCGTCGACGGGTTCGGGCATGCGAATCTTGGCCGGTCTTACGCTTTCTCGATCGAAATCGCTACGGGCGGTGACGAGGCATCGATTTTGGAGGGCATGGTTGCCCATTGGGATTTTGACAATAAATATGAGGACTCAATCGGCATCTTCCACGGCGAAGCCAGAGGCGATGTCACCTTCGTTGACAACGATAATAGTGAGGTGGATGGCCTTGGCAAAGCGATCAGCCTCAATGGAGTGGATCAATACGTGGAAATCACTGCTGGCGACGAGAATGTGCTCGATTTTGAGGGGGCAGACCTATCCGTTGCCGGTTGGTTTCGAGCCACGGCATTCGACAAAAGCTGGCAGGCCGTTATTGCCAAAGGAGAAGGAAACCGTTGGCGTGTGGCGCGCCGTGGCGATGGTGACCGGATCACCTATGCGGGTGGCACAGGCGACACAGGGGATCAGGGGCCCAATGTGAATGACGGCCAATGGCACCATTTTGTCGCGATCAGCGACTCAACCAAGAACACTTAGCTCTGGATTGACGGTGATCTTGCGGTGAGCAACGAAAGTGTGCCTACGCTTGAAAACGGCGATAAAAACCTCATGATTGGTTCCAACCCGGACTCCACAGGTCGCTCGTTTAACGGGGAAATCGACGACGTGGCTCTCTGGAATCGAGTTCTTACTCCCAATGAGATCGCAGAACTGGCAACCACCTCGATCGCCTTCATCATCGACCCACCGCCGGAGTTTGGTTACGCCGGAATAGACAGTCGCGCGAACGGCGTGACCGTCAGGATCAAAGACAGGGAGGGCTTCGTGGTCCAACCCGACAGCGTCAAGATGATCATCGATGGTGAGGAAGTTGCGGTTACCGTAACGAAAGATGGCGATATTACTTCGATTGCCCATTCCAGCGCTCCCGACTTTTTCCCCTCAGAATCTTTTCACACCTACCGTATCGCAGCCGACAGTACCACGGGAGGATCCCATTTGATCGAGGGGGATTTCACCTCAGCGAGTTACAGCAATGTAGATTCGGCCAATCGGGTTGATGGAGTCGACACGAGTAAGGGTGGTTTCCGGATATTTGCTTACCAAACCGTCGCTGCGGGTCGTAACCGCATTTTCTGGTCTGAAGAGGCTTTACGTGGTGAACAAGGTGCCAACATAGCCAATATGACCGCCGGTCCGGACCTGGATCGCGATGGTTATGGTGATCTCGGCCAGTCGGGTGTGAACGGTTTTACCGATCCCACCGTGATCAATTACGAGGCCGTTGCTACCAACCCTTCAGGTGATTTTCAGGATGACACTTATACCCATCCAATCTTCTCAGATGCGGCAGCTCCGGGAATAAGTTCCGCATTAGAAAGTGGTAATCAAAATTATTCCCAACATGAAATCGCGACTTACATTCATTTCCCGGCTCGGGATGTATACACTATGGGCGTCAACAGCGACGATGGATTCAAGCTGTCTGTCGCCGGCAGCAACCGGGACGTTCTCGGCCAAGTGCTAGGTTTCGGTGGTGGGGGTATCATTCGTTTTCTTATCGAGGAACCCGGTATCTATCCCATGCGCCTCCTGTGGTACAACGGCACTGGTGGCTCCCATGTTGAGTGGTACAGCGTGCGGGATGACGGCGTCAAGGTATTGATCAATGATAGAGACACCGAAGGCGCCCTATTCGCATATTACGAAAAGAGCGGCGGAGAACGCGCCCATGTCACCTCGGCATCCGTAATGAACAAGCTCTTCCAAGCTGATACTCTTGCAGCAGACGAAGCGGTCGAGATCACCTTGGAAGACGGAATCACCGAGGTTGACCTCGCTTCAGTTTCTCTCACCATTAACGATTCTGATGAGGGTGTCATTATCGTAAAAACTGGAAGTACCACCACAGTGGGAATCGAGAGTTTGGAAGCATACGCAGATTCCGATATTGTGATTCGCTTCGAATACGGTGACGGCTCAACTCAGTTCGTCCATAGCTTCGACGTCCACGTTAATGTGAGTGAAATAGGTAGGCCACCTACCGTCGGCCCCGGCCCCGGAATTCTGGATTTCGCCGATGCCAACAACGCGGTGGACACCTCGACGACCGGTGATAACGATCAGTCGCGGCAAAACGTCGACATCACTAACACCGAAACGTTGGATGCAGGAGCTTATCATGCCACGAGTTGGTCGTACCAAGCGGGTCAAACCGGGAGTGTCATACCCTACGTTGCCTCCGCCAATGGAGCCGGCGGCTACGAGATACTCGCGGTGGGCGCCCAAGTAGATATCGACGAGAATGGCCTGGACGTCGATGTCACGGTGCCATTCGGTGGATCCGCTTTTACACTGGAGGCGAATGCAACTGAGATCTTTGGCGGAATCATGAGTCCCCCGGGGATCGGTAGCCAAAACCCAATCAAGACCAATCTCGCAAGCGGAGGGTTTATGGATCATGACAACAATAACGACGGTGCATTCACCCTCCCGATGGTCGGTGGATTCGTCGACGGGTTCGGGCATGCAAATCTTGGCCGGTCCTACGCATTCTCGATACAAATCGAGCCGGCGGACGGCCCGGTGGTCGACCCCACGCCAACGCTGGATATTCTCTTTCAGGGTGGCAATATCGTTCTGACCTACGAAGGCACCCTGCTGGGAGCCGACCAGGTTGAAGGACCATATGAGTTGGTGGACGGAGCGAGCAGTCCGATGACTGTTGCCCCGAACGAAGCACGCCGATTCTATCAATCCTCAAAGTGAAGATTGAAAAGGCAGAAATTTTCAA
>JAESSU010000313.1 GCA_016763955.1 Phycisphaeraceae bacterium
TCCACTGACCTTCTTCAGAGTCTACACGGTAGGTTGCTTCGTTGACGGTTTGTTCATACCACACATTATCAAAGACAAAAAATTCCATCTCTGGGCCAAAGACTGCACGGTCTGCAATCTTGGTTGCTTTGAGATATTTTTCTGCTTTGCGTGCAATGGATCGTGGATCACGCGAGTAGTTTTTCTTTGTCACCGGGTCTTTGATATCACAGATTAGTGAGATCGTTGGATGATCCATAAACGGGTCGATCCGAGCGGTGTTGGCAATGGGAACTAGGAGCATGTCCGTTTCGTTGATCTCTTGCCAACCGCGGATTGATGAACCGTCAAACCCAAAACCTAGTTCGAAGGTTTCAAGCGTGAGTTGGTTGACTGGATAAGTGGTATGTTGCCAGAGACCGGGAAAATCCATGAATCGGCAATCGACAAAGCGAATATTTTCTCGCTTGATTAATTCTAAAACCTGCTTAGGTGTCATCGCACATCCTCTGCTAATGGCAATTTGAATTTGCCATACTTAATTACTCATTTATACCCAACGGGTATCATTTTGTCCGCGTTGAAAACGTTTTAGCGACCTAAAACAACATTCCCGGGGGCCGCGTACACAAGCAACAGGACAAGGTCATTGACGAGGGGTATACAACTTACATGATGATACCGCCATGACGAGATGATGCACAGCAGGGCGAACGCATGTCTCTCCTGTCTTGGCGAGCTAGGCTGTATCAGCCAAGTTTTGCCCTTCGGTCAATGGTTAAATCAGTTTGCAAAGTATTTTTGACATTACATCTTTGACCTGCGGTCAATTCCGTGTTGACACAACACGGCTCGCCAAGACAATTTACGGCACATGGGTTTGCCCGGTGAGGCACAGTCAATATCAAGCACGTCCGACAATGGTAATTCCCGACTGATCTGCCAAAGTGATTAGGCGTTGTTTTTCAGCCATGATGACTTTGCCAGCAGCTAGTACGAGGCAACGTGCTCCTTGCTGGCGTAATATCTCAATGGTCTTCACGCCCACCGTGGGGACATCAATGCGCATGTCATGATTCGCATGCAAACCTTTGAGCATCGTCCATCCGCCTTTACGGCATAACTCGCCAGCACGCAGAATCATCCGGTCGGTTCCTTCAATAGCTTCCACTGCAATGATCATGCTTTTGTGAACCGCTAGACTTTGCCCGATATCCAAACGGCTAATCTCACTGACGCGTCCCCAACCATATTCGATATCAGCCCACTGCGATTGTGTGGGCTCAAGCTGTGTCATCACACCTTCATCTGCAAGTGAGTTAGGTAGGAAAGTTGTTTGATCCATGAGCTGAATCCCTTTTTGCTGCATCGTGTCCGCAAGCGCGCCCAAAATGGCTGCATCACCACGGTTATTTTTATGTGACCCAAGCCAGATGCGTCCAACAGCGATGTCTGGCCACATGCGAATCATCTGTATCGGATCATAGATATTGACTTTGTGAACCTTGCCAATGAGTACCGCTTGCGAACAATCCCAGCGTTTTAACTTGCGGAACCATTTACCAATATGCAGCGCACCTGCATAACAAAATTTATCACTGAGTTCTTTAAGACGCGGATCACAAATTCCCCGCATGCCCACACAAGCCACGCGACAACCTTGCTGCTGCATACCACGGAGTGTGAGCTCCGGCAGATCACCGCCGCCTGCAATTAGTCCAATCCATCGCGTCATATATTTTTCCAGTTGGCGACCATCTGGGCAAGTAAGCGAACACCAAATCCGGTGGGCCCTTTAACAAAGGGTAGTCTATCTTCCTTGTGATCAGAAACGCCTGCAATATCCAAATGTGCCCAAGGAATCGTGGGCAATTGTTGCGGGGCATCTTCACCTACAAAGTAAGACAAAAACGCAGCACCTTGAATGGGATGCGCATCGCGGACTCCGACACATGAATTGACAATGTCACTGTGTATGCCTTTGAGCATGTCCCGATGTTCTTGCCAGATGGGAAGCCTCCACAAGCGTTCGCCTACGGATTCACCTGCATCAAAAACCTGTTTTTGTAGATTTGCATCATTGACAAAACAGCCCGCACAAAAAGTGCCTAGGGCAACCACCACGCCTCCGGTGAGGGTGGCTAGATCAAGAACTGCTTGGGGCTTGTAGGTCTTTGTGCCATACGCTAAAGCGTCAGCGAGAATCAGGCGACCTTCAGCATCGGTATTGGTCACTTCAGCGGTCACGCCATTACAAAGAGTCAGAATATCATTAGGCCGGTAAGCTGTGGTATCGACCATATTCTCAGCGGTGGGGATCAAGGCCACAACGTGGGTGTCGAGTTTTAGATTCGCAATCGCTTGCATTGCACCAATGACAGCCATGCCGCCGCACTTGTCATATTTCATGCCCATGCCCCCGCCGGGTTTTAGTGAGTAGCCGCCGGTGTCGAAGGTGACAGCTTTACCGACGAGTAGGATCGGCTGAGCTTTAGCAGAAAGCTTGCTGGGTTTATGTTCAAGGCAGATCAGAGAAGGGGGGGTCGAGCCTCCGCGTCCTACTGCGGTCAAACCTTCCATGCCCAGAGCGGCTGCTTTTTTATGATCAATGATCGAACACTTAAGTCCGACCTTGCGAGCCATGATCTGGCACTGCTTAACGATGTAGTCCGGGTTAGCAACGTTAGGCGGCGTTGCAGAAAGTGTGCGTGCAAAGTTGGTGGCATGGCCCACGATGGCTCCTTGCTTAGCAGTCTTAAGTTGCTCTTTGGGGACTTCGATTGTTAGGTTTATTTTTTTGGGTTGGCGTGGTGGCTGCGTCGCGCCTTTATAATTTTCAAAGCTGAAGTTCGCTAGCGTAAATGAATCACCAATGATCATGCCCAGTTTTGCAGCGTCCGCCGCGGGGCTATATGCCGGACTAATTTCCATGTGTAAACGGGTCACACCTGCTTCATGGATCAATTGAGATAATTTGCCTAGGCTCGTTCGCAGGACATCATGCCGGTAACTTTTTTTTGCTCCTAGTCCGATGACATAGACTCGCTGTGCTCCGCTAGTTGGATAGAGACAAGTCACTGTCCCTGGGGCAGGGTTAAA
>JAESSU010000314.1 GCA_016763955.1 Phycisphaeraceae bacterium
CCCGGAACTCTTAAGTCTTAAAGTCTCAAATATTCCAAAGCCAAGCAATGCGACGCGCCAGCTGTAAGTTCGCGGCTATGGTGTGGATTTCGATAGTCGCAAACAAGTCTGTCTGTGGCTTTTATGAAAACACTGCTGATCTTGAGCCTTTGAGTTTTGAGCGTAAGGCGATCATTGGACTTGTTTGGGTGTGTAGGCCCATAAGTGCGTGAGCATTTTATTTTCGTGATAATCCTGATTGAAAGCGAACACTTCGTTTAGACCTGCTTTTTTGAGTGTGTCGCTAGCGTGTTCGTTATCTAGAACCATTATGAATCGCGTTTCATTTGCGGGATACTTTGAATTTTTGAGGTATGTGCCCAATTCTTCTGTGTTGATAGGAGTGATGATCCGCATGGAGAAGAATGCAAATTCTTCGTTGATTTCATCGTGATGATCTGAGGTGTGCAAGAAACGCACGGGTGAGGCTTTCACGATTTGGTTGAATTTCATCGCTTCGTTGTAGACGGGGTGATGTTGGTGTTGGCCAATAGAGTAGCTGTGCAGGATCATGCAGGTGAAAATCAGTGCCCAGAGTATGTTGAGATAGCCGGCTTTAAGATGTTGGTTTTGCCAGTGCTTTTTAATTCCTAGGTAGGCGATCCCACTACAGAGAACGATCCATCCGAGTATCAAAGCGGGGTGAACAGGGCCAAATACAGCCATGTTTTGGTAGTCGTGATTGATAAGCCAAGGATACCCCAAGCTCAAGGCCCCAATCACCAAGGGCGCGCAAACGAGCATGACCCAATGCGGAATACGGACCCAGTTAAGCCCTTTGTCTTGTTGGCCTGCATCGCTGATTCGCTGGTGATCAACCCAAAATGCGCCGAACATCAAACCCAGTGCTGGGAGGATGGGCAAGATGTAGCGTTGTTGTTTGGCAGCGGGGATACTGAACATGACAAAGATCACTGCCATCCAGCCCCATGCATAGAGCATTTGTTTGCGTCTACTTTTTTGGGCGAGTCCCCAAGGTTGAAACAGGGCTCCAAAGAAGATAATCGACCAAGGCCAAATCAGTCCGATGAGTCCAACATAGTAATAAACAGCTTGATATTCCTGACGATGAGCTGCGTATTCCGAGGCTAAACCGGTCGCAAGGTTTTTATTGTGGGTGAAGATGTGATAGTACCAAGGGAAAGCCAGTGCAGTCCCAACGGCTAAAGCGATGAGCAGTCCGCCTAAATTGGCAAGCAATCTTTTTCGGTGCATCACGATACATAAAAGCACCGGCAGAATCAGTAGCGGGTAGGCCAAAGGGCCTTTGGACATGATCGCAGCTCCCAGCCCGATGCCTGCAAGTATCCAGCCTGCTGTGTAGCGAAGAGCCTTGAAGGCTCGCTGGGCTTGATGGGGGCCAATTGCCCACCATGCGGCTGCGACACCAAAGGTGGCAAAGCTTGCCAGGTGAATGTCATAGGATGCTAATCGTGCTTGTCGTTGAAAGAGCAGTGTCGTGCCAATGGACAGGGCACCTAGTAGTCCGATGTGGACGTTACCGATGCTTAATCCAAGCCAGTAGATTGAAGCGATCATAATCAGGCCGATGATGACGCTGACCACGCGGGCACGGAACATCAGTTGTCTTGGATTGGTGGTTGCAGGGTCTAGGTCGCTCCATGCCATGAGGTTTAACCAGACGGCTAGGGGTGGTTTATTGAGTCGGGGTTGACCACGCCATGTGGGAACGATCCATGCGTCGTCATTTTGGACGGTATCGTTCCAGCCGTGTTGCGTGATGAACACTTCGGTACTGCTGGCAAGCGTGATGTTTTCCATCGTATGCCAGGTGTCCCGAGTCCCTAATGAAGTGAGTAATGGGATTGCGCACAGGGCGAGCATTGCTAACCATGCCCAGCGATGCTTAGGCGATGCGGTGAGAGGGTCAGTTAAGCGGTATGGCGTATCAATCGTGTTCAATTTTTAGTCCTTTGCGGTGGACATTAAGTGCCGGGTTTTTGTAGGTTCACGGTGATCATCAGATTCGTGCGGTTTAGTGTGATTTGGATTTGTGGTCCGAATTTCATTTGTCGCGTTGATCCATCTTGATCGCGAATCATCTTACCAAATTGTTGGAGTTGATTGGCTCCGATGCGATCTGCCCCAAGGCCTGCATCAAGGAGGATTTGCCTTAACACCATATTTTGCAAAGTCGGGTCTAGTGCTTTGAGTGCTTTGCGGTTGTACTGCAAGACACCTTGTGATGCGGTTTTTGAGGATTGGCAGGCCGTCATTGCGTGTTGGCACTGGGTATCAAGCAGGTCGTTTACAGCTTGAATTTGATTTGTGGTGGTGACAATTTGTTGGGGTAAATCAGGGCGAATATTGAGTAATTCGGGGATTACCGTTTGCCGCAGTCTTGCTCTTAGGCGGGTGATGTCTGTATTGCTGGGGTCTTCGCACCAGCTTTGTTTGATGTGATTAAGAAATTCAAGCACAAGTTCTCGGCTCGCTGCGAGCATCGGGCGCAATAGTCGAATGTCATCTGTAAGTGGCCGTTGCCAGGACATGGCTGCTAATCCGCGCAAGCCTGAGCCTCGGAGCAGTCGCATGAGCAGGGTTTCGAGTTGGTCTTGGCCATGATGAGCGGTGACGATCGCAGTGCAGTGATGCGTTTTTGCCATGGATCGTAAAGCGTCATAGCGTTGTGTTCGTGCCAGTGCTTCGGTGTTTCCTGTTTTGGGAATATCCAGATCACGGCGGATATAGGGCAGGTTCAGTGACGTTGCCAAGGCTTGTACAAAGTGCGCTTCGTCTTCTGCTTCATCACGCAAATGATGCTGAACATGGCCGACGACCAGTTGTAACTTCCACCGTCTGCGCTGAGCAATAGCCGTCATTGCACGCAGTAAAGCCACCGAGTCTGCGCCGCCGCTAATGGCAAGTAATAATATTTGCCCCGAGGCCACATCACAGTGGTGAGCCAGCCCATCGACAATGGCTTTGACGAAAGGGTGTCTTGGGGGGATGATGGTACGCGTGTTAGCCATGCCCATTATGATAGCTTTATCCGCCATCCCTGTTCACTTCACGCTTGGGGCGATCTTTGAATTCAAGGATACCCTGCTTGTGGGGGGGGTCTTGCTGCTCATTGTTTGGATCATGATGCGTGTGCGGTCGAAGACGCGAAACTCTCGTCCGATAGCATCGCCGCAGGAACTGATCGAACGCAATCGCCAAATCCGTGGCATGCAAGGCCAGCTTCAAGAACTGATGGTCGAAGTTGAAACGATGGCTCGCCGGTTTGGCGTACAGCTTGATGCCAAGGCCCGCCGGCTGGAAAATTTATTATCTCAAGCCGATGATCGCATTGAAGAATTGCGTGAACTCCAAGGCCAGCCGCCGCATCAAACCTCTCAGATGACGCAAGATGACACTCAGTCAGAGTCGAGTCCTACTCAGCCCCAGCAGCGTACGCCTCAGCCGCCCATTGCTGAAGACCCGCTTGCCAAGTCGGTTTATCAGCTTGCTGACAGTGGGATGGATGCTCACGCGATTGCTATGGAACTTGATGAGCATGTGGGCAAGGTTGAGCTGACCATGGCACTGCGTAAAGTCAAGTAATACCACGATTGCTAGTGGTTCTATTACAGCTTATTTGTATTGGATCACGATCAGTATCGCTACGGAAAATAGCTGCGACACCGCCGGGGGGGTGGGCCAGCGATGCGTCGCATCGCAGCTACTGTTCGAAGCAAACGCGACCGTTGGATTAAAAACGCTCTAATCGCTCAAAACCACAATTCCCATTCCAGTAAACCCTTCATTGATTCATTGATCCGACCGATAAATACAGTGGTTCACAGTATCCTTGCGCTAAAGACGCGCAGAGAAAGGGTTTGATTGGCTCAGGCATCTGACAATTCAACGGCAATTGACCCCCATGCAAAGCATTTTGCCACCGATCACCTCAAGTCCGACTTGAAGGGGCGATCCTTGCGCAGTGGCCTGATCACACTCGTGGCTGGCGCTTTTGGATTTGTTATCAGCATGAGTGCAACGGCTGTGATGGCCCGATTATTGGACTTAAGCGATTTTGGACTCATCGGCATGGTCAGCGTCGTCGTCAGCTTCATCGTCCTCTTTAAGGACCTAGGGCTCTCCATGGCCACCGTCCAACAAGAGCACATCAACCATCAACAAGTCAGTACGCTCTTCTGGATCAATGCGATCATCAGCTGCTTTATTGCTTATCTCACCGTGGCGATCTCCCCTTTTATCGCATGGTTTTTTGGTGAACCAAGATTACTCTTTATTGCAATGGCTAGTGCGCCTGCACAGATTTTCTCCGGCTTGATCATTCAACACCAAGCACTGCTGCGGCGACAAATGCGTTTTACGGCGCTGGCAGCAATTCAAATAACCAGTCAACTGGTTTCTATTACCGTGGCCCTCTACATGGCGTGGCATGGCTATGGGTACTGGGCGCTGGTGGTCCAAACACTCGTTAGCCAAGTCGTCAACATGCTCCTAGTCTGGCTATCCACAGGCTGGATTCCCGGCAGGCCAACACGCAGTAGTGGCGTTCGTCCCATGCTCCGATTTGGAGGCTTTCTCACAGGCTTTAATCTCACCAATCACTTTGCCCGCAATCTGGATAACATTCTCATAGGCAAGTTCTCAGGCTCAGGTGAACTTGGACTCTATCAAAAAGCCTACACACTCCTAATGCTGCCCATCAGTCAGATCAATACGCCCATTACGGCAGTAGCGATTCCCGCGCTTTCACGATTACAAAACGATCCCCAAGCCTACCGTCGATATTATCAACGAGCGATCGGGTTACTGGTGATTGTGGGCATGCCGGTAATTGCCTTCGCAGCTGCTGCAGCAACACCTATTATCCTGATCCTGCTAGGCGAAAAATGGATCGATGCCGTGGACATCTTTATCGCATTATCGCCTGCGGCTTTCATCGGAACTTTCAACGTAGCCACCGGCTGGGTCTACATGTCCATGGGAACCACCGACCGTCAGTTTAGGTACGGCTTAATCGCCTCGCTACTGACCTGCATTGGTTTTGCAATCGGCTCCATGTGGGGGCCTGTGGGCGTGGCATGGTCATTAAGCATTAACTTCATGCTCATTCGTTATCCAGCGGTGGCATATTGTTTCAAGGGAACACACCTTAAACCCAAAGACCTGGGACTTGTGATCTATCAACCCGCCATCGCAGCCATCCTCGCAGGCTTAGCGACTTGGTTTGCCTCACAAATTTGGATGCAATCTTGGCATCTATTGACCCAATTTATCAGTATGGCCGGATTGTATGCTTTGTGCTACCTGTTAATTTGGCTTTTGATCCCCGGCGGCAAGCAACATCTGTTTAATACCTTTAAACTACTCAAAGAAATTAAAGGAGAACGCGGCTAAGTCCGCATGATGTTATGTCCAACTTTGTAAGCCAACTTGCCGTACGTGTGAAAAACAAAGCCAAACGTCTGTTGCAAGGCACAATCCAACGCAGCCGCCAATGGGTTCACCTTAAACGCGCACAATATCAACCCCTAAATAATGAGTCGGGAATCTGCTACCAGTCAGTACGCGATTCTCTAACACAGGTTAATTTGCTAGCTAGGCCCATTGTTAACTCAATGGACTTCCTACCTGATCGCTACAGTTTTTCAGGCATGGATTTTTCAGACAGCCCTCATGTTGAGTTTGCCCATGCGTACCTAAAATCTGGCAACGATCCGACATGGGACTATACCCAGAGTCGCTATTACCAATTGGCCAAGGCAGGCCGTCTGCCATTCCCAGTCAAAGGCGAGTGTCAGGCCCGCATGCGCTGCCAGCAATTTATCTGGATGATCGAGCAAATCAAACGCCACGGCTACCAACCCAAACGCTTTGGAGCCATCGTCCTAGTCGATACCACCGACAGCAAATGGATGGTGATCAATGGCAAACACCGCTTAGCTGCATTGCTTGCACTAGGTGAAAAAAATGTCGATGTGTTCATCGGCATTGAAAACGAAACCCGCGCTCAATTCCGACGGATGTCCCAAAGTGTCTGGCCCCCCAGTGCCTATAGCCTTAGCTTCCAAGCCATGGAAACATTAGGCAAGCTCAACGGTGAAAAAGCAGACGAAATTCAGCAGCTTATCGAGCAGATCAAAAAGCAAAAGCTCGAAACATGGGCCAATATCTATCACCCCTTGCCGTTTTATGAGTTTGGTAATCTCACCACCCAAGTCGCACCGGACACCCCTTACCAGCGATTGCAAATGATTCTCGATGCAGCAGGCGGTGATGTGCAAGACAAACGTGTGCTAGACCTAGGATGCAATCTCGGATTCTATTCCTTTAGCCTAGCTCATCGTGGAGCGAATGCCATCGGCGTAGAAATGCGCGAAGATTATCATGGCATCTCCAAAAAAGTGGTCGAACTCTACAACATGGACGTAGACTTTCGCAAAGACCTGCTAACGCCCGAACTGATCGATGATATAGGCGATGTCGATATCACCCTCTGCTTTTCCATGATCCAATGGGTCATTGAGCAACAAGGCATGGACTACGGCAAAGCAATCCTCCGCAAAATCTCACAGCGATCCAAACTACTACTCTTTGATGTCTCGGTGAATCACGGGGCAGCTGCACTAACTTGCCCACGCGGTCAAGAAATAATCTACGTGCAAAACCTGCTCGCTGATGCCACGGATTACACGGATATTCAATGTGTTGGCAAAGTGCATCCCTATGACGTGGACACCCGCTTCGTCTTTGCCTGCCGACACCCCGGAAGTGTTCCCCAGATTCAATCATCTTTGAGTAAACCCCAATGCTAAGGCCCGGCTTCCGGGGCGAAGCATGGGATTCAGAATCCCCCCCCCCACTCTTGCTTACGGTTCAATCACAATAATGTCATGCAATTCTAATTTCGGCAAAGTAAATCTCAATTGACCTTCTTTATAAACATACTCTGTGATCGGCTCATTGGCAGGTTGCAAGGTCACCTTGCGGGGCGATTTGTCCAATTGCACGGTGATCTCCAACGAGCCTAAAGGAAGCAATTCATCGAAGGTGTAATTGTTTTCATCTGCA
>JAESSU010000315.1 GCA_016763955.1 Phycisphaeraceae bacterium
CCGCAGGTTTTGCAGTCCGCGGCTATATCTCCGGGCGTTGGCCAATCCACAATCAATATGAATCCTTTATCGCCCTATCATGGTTTGCCTGCCTTGCGGGGATTGCTCTAATGTATTTTAGAAGGCAATGGATGTTCGGTGCTGCGGCGGCGGCACTAGGAACTTGTGCCTTGCTCTTTGCAAACACCGTTGCAATTCCATCTAATGATGTCGCACAAGTCTCAGGCATACTTGCCACCAGCCGAATTCTTTATGTGCATGTCAATATGGTCATTGCAGCCTATGCCCTAATTGCATTGGGGTTTTTCATCGCACTGTTTTATCTGGGTATCTACTATTTCAAAACAGACGCGACCCTGCGTATGGTATCCACAGGACTGGGCAAAATGGATCAACCACCAAGCCCCCAAGCCTTGCTCCATGATCTAGACAAAGCACACATGGTCATCTTGCAACTGGCTTTCTGGTTGCTAGGCGTGGGTATCCTACTGGGATCCTACTGGGCAGATCATGCCTGGGGACGCTGGTGGGCATGGGACCCTAAAGAAACTTGGGCGTTAATCACTTGGATCATCTATCTGATTGTCATTCACCTGCGATTTGGTGTCCGCAAACCTCAACTAGTCACCGCGTGGCTAAGTGTCATTGGCTTTTTTGTCATGCTCTGGACCCACTGGGGCGTGAATCTTTTGCTCGCAGGGCTGCATAGTTATGCATAGTCGTCTGAGCAGAGAATTCTATCAGCAAGATGTACTCAAACTAGCCAAGGCATTACTGGGTAAAGTATTCGTCCGAATCGATTCAGGCAAACGTCTTGCAGGCATGATCGTGGAAACCGAAGCCTATTTGGGCATCCCCGATAAAGCGGCACATACGGTCGGCGGCAGACAGACGATACGCAACCAATCCATGTGGGAAGATGGGGGCATACTCTATGTCTACTTCACCTATGGCATGCATCACTGTATGAATGTCGTTGCTCAACAAAGCAACGAACCGGTCGCAGTATTGATCCACGCACTAGAACCTTTAGAGGGTCTTAGGAGTATGTATCCCCGCCGTAACGCTGCACGCAAGGATCAGCAACTATGCTCTGGCCCTGCAAAACTCTGCCAAGCTATGAATATTAGCAAAGATCAAAATGGTATTGATCTGGTTACAAATACCAATCTATGGATAGAAGATCATCAAATCAAAGTATCTGGCAAGCAAATCGCTTCAGGCCCAAGAATTGGAGTGCAATATGCTCAGGACTGGGCTGATAAACCTTATCGTTTCTGGATCAAAGACCATTGTTGTGTGTCAAAATGACAATAAAAAAGCCTCGGCCATAAAGACCAAGGCTTTTTTTTATTTTGCCTTTTTGAGCAAGTAAGCTCAATTAACACTTACTTAGCGGAGTAAGTGCTTCCGCGTTGTCCCTTGACATTCTTACGGGTGATTTTGCCTTCACGGACGAGTTTGCCCAAGGCATTATCTGCTTTGCCTGCACGTCCTTCTTTGGTCCAATGTGCATTGACCTGAGCGGTGGTGCATTTAGCATTGCCTTTGACAAAACCAAGCACAGACGCATCGCCGGAGACACCAAAGCTACCGCGTGAACGTTTGCCAGCGGTCTTCTTGGAGGTCTTGGCGGCTTTAGGAGCCTTGGCAGTTTTGGCAGCTTTGGCAGCCTTAGGAGCTTTTGCAATTTTGACTTTAGCAGCCTTTTGTGACTTGCTCCCTACGGGACGACCGCGACGCTTAGGTGCGCCAGAAGATGCTAAAGCAGGTGCTGATGCGTCCGAGCCGATTCCAAGTTCTTGGAAAGTCCGGTCAATCGCTTCAATTGCTTTAACGTGATCGGCACGTTCATTTTTAAGTGTTTTAACAAGTTTAAGTAGTTCTGTTGCGGCAGCTGATTTTGCCATGTGTAAGGCCTCCATTAAATCAATTTTATTTGTATTTCTGGTAAAAACCACACAGTGATAATTTACGATCAACCAGAAAAAGTCCGTACATATCCAATCATTGCCCTGGAAGAATTACAAAGCATATCAGATCAAAGGACTTTAACCAAGTCTATTTACATCTATTACAATATAACTTCATATTTGAGACGTAAGTATACCCATCGGGCATCACTACATACGCATTAAAACCCCTTAGATGTCTTAACCCAACCGCCGCTGGCAGGATTGCATCCCGATGCTATCAATCCACACTTAAAGGCATTGCCGAAATCGCTTGCATGGCTTTTAAAACAGATTGAATGTCCGATTCAAGTGATTGGATCAGCGTCTTTAATTGCAAATCAATGTCTGCATGCCCGCAAGGTAACAGACTCACGGCATTCTGATGGATGTCATTTAAATTTTCAAGCAGATGGGGTAGCAACGCATCCAAAGACAGAAAATGGAAAAAGGCTACACTTTGTTCATAGACATTAGGAAGCGGGCGGGAGTCACATAACAAGTCCAAAATATAGACAATTTGCTCTGTACGCTGCTGGCGGTGATCCTGAAGTTCTTGTAATTGCTGCCAAGCCTGATACGTGCGAGCACTAAGATAAGGTTGGGCTTCATTAAGATGTCGAATTAGTGAACCACGATGCAATTGCAACAAGTGATTGAGTTTTTCGCTTAAGGTTTTAGATTCGAAAGGTTTCATAACAACACGTCCTCACGTAGTTACATATTGTCACCACACACGGATGATCACAACACGTTTGACATGCGGGAGAGCCTGTTTCAACGAGTCATAGAGGCAGAAATTTCAACGGCCTTAGGTTGGGATAAACATTTAGTTACTTGCTTAGGAACAGTCACTGAGGAGATGACCATTTTCCCTTGCTCCATAGCCACATTCGTCGTAATTAATGGAAGCAATCCAGTCCAGATCAGCATGAAACAACAAATTCCTAAAAGCGCCCATACGGCAGGACGCAACGGCTGAATCACAGGAATTTGCGAGGATGACTGGGGCTTTGAAAAGACCATATAAAAACCCGGTCGCATGTAATACCAAAGACTAAAGAGTGTATTAAGTAGTAGGACAGCCAATAAGAAGGTGCCAATGGTGCCCCCCCTACTCATGCCCGCACCTAAGAGGAGTTTACCCATAAACCCACCGAGTCCGGGCATACCAAAGAGACTTAGCAAAAACAGAATTAATAGAATCGTCAGCACAGGTGATCGTTTGATCAAGCCTGCATAGTCTTGAATTTTCAAAGTCCCTAACTGGCGTTCAAATACAGCTGCGATTGTGAAGGCCCCTAAATTCATGAACATGTAGACCAGCACATAAAACAGTAATGCACCGAGGATCAATTTAGGATCCACCAATAACAAAACAGCTGTGGCCATGATCATATAACCCGAATGGGCGATGGAACTATAAGCCAACAAGCGTTTGAGATTCGTTTGATGCAATGCAACCAAATTGCCCCATGTCGCAGTGATCGCACCGAGCGTCCCAATCCCAACAGCGAGCCCCATGAGAATTTGTTCGTCATAAACAAGGGTGCCAAAGTTATGCAGCACGCGAGCAAGCATACACACCGCAGCACCTTTGGAGGCAACCGAAAGGAAGGTGGTCACTTCAATGGGCGCACCTTCAAAAACATCTGGACACCAAAAATGCATCGGCACAGCGGAAAGTTTAAACGCAAAACCCGCAAACATTCCTACCAGCCCAACCACCATCAGCGGTGTCATCCCACCATCATTTAGTGAAGCGGCGATATCTGCGAGTTGTAATGAGC
>JAESSU010000316.1 GCA_016763955.1 Phycisphaeraceae bacterium
AAAAGACGCAGCAACAAAGCAAACAATGCCCAGCTAATGAGTATCTGAATGCCAATATTGGTCCAGAGATAGGGCTTAGGATTTAAGCCATATAACTTGTAATCGATGGCAAAACTGAGATTGGTTAGCGGGCGAGCGGAGGTGGCACTGTCACGCTGGCTTTTAAGTATTTCCAGTAGGGAAGTATTGTGTATGGTTTGATTTTTGACGACTGAAGGATTGTCGTCAAACATGAAGCTGCCCGTGGTGCCATTGTGAAAACAGATTAGGATTAGACCGGTTAGCAAGCCGTAAATCACAAGATGGCGGACCTTGTCGACTGGACTTAAATGACTATCAGAAGCAATACTTGAGTGCATGTTTATCCTCAGTGCGACAACATATTAAGTTCAGTACATCGTGAGTTTGGTAAATTATGTGCGTATTGAATCTCGAATGAGTCAGCCAGCAAATTAGTGATGCGTGGTGCTCGAGTCATCGTAAGAAGATAGACATTGTCGCTGGGTAGCTAATGTTTTAGCCATCAGCTTCGATGTTTAAATCTTTGACTTTTTTGTTGAGTGTGTTGCGGTTGATTCCAAGAAAGTCTGCTGCACGGGTTTTAACGCCGCCAGTGTGTTCCAAGGCTTCAGTGATCAAGGCACGTTCGACTTGGTTGACAACGATTTCGTAGATATGCCCTTCGTTGGGTTCGTATTCACGGATCGCTTGTCCAGCAAGTTTTGATGCAGTTGTCTCTAAGGACCCACTGGAACCTGAACCTCGGACTTGTTGGGAGAACATGCGGATTTGCAGTGGGAATAAATTTTCTGTGAATTGATCAGTGGTCGAAAGGACCACCGCTCGTTCAATACAGTTTTCCAGTTCACGCACATTGCCCGGCCAGGGATATCGCATTAACGTATTGAGAATTTCCCGACTCATGCGACATAAATTGCGACTGTTTTCTTTGTTGAAACGATCCAGAAAAAAGTCGATGAGCCTCGGAATGTCTTCACGGCGGTTACGCAGGGGTGGGATATTAATGGCCACGACATTGAGTCGATAGTAAAGGTCTTCGCGGAAGTCACCTGCTGCAACGGCTTCTTCTAAATCCAAATTGGTCGCAGCGATGACGCGGACATCAATTTTTACGGAGTGGTGATCGCCCACACGTTCAAACTCACGTTCCTGTAGGACACGTAGTAGTTTGACTTGAAGCTGTGGGTCCATGGTTCCGATTTCGTCCAGAAAGATACTGCCTCCATCAGCTGCTTCAAAACGGCCTGCCTTGTCTTTGATTGCGCCGGTGAAGGCTCCTTTGACATGACCGAAGAGCTCAGACTCAAGTAAAGTGGGAGACAGGGCTCCGCAGTTGACGCGGATTAGGGGCTTGTCCTTACGCGGTGAGTTGTAGTGGATGGCCTTGGCGATCATTTCCTTGCCCACGCCTGTTTCGCCTAGGAGTAGGGCAGTTGCGCGGCTGGTTGCGACTTGGCTAACCGTGCCTAGAACTTCTTCCATTGCCGGTGATGAGCCGATGATATTATCAAAGTTATATCGTTTGCCAAGGTTGTCACGAAGGCGTTCATTTTGTTCAATGAGCTGTTGGGTTTCGACTTTGACAAGCTGATGTAAACGGATGGTTTGAGAAAATGATCCGCTAATAATGGTTAATAGCCGTGCATCTGCAGCCAGCGATATTTCATCGGTGTAGAGTTTGTCGAAAGCAATGGTGCCCACATAGCCGGTTTCGCCTTTGACTGGGACACAAATGAAGCTGATGGGGCGTGTATTATCTTCGTTGCTGAGTTCTTGCCGACCGGTTCGGTTAAGAAAGTCGTTATCTTCGGAGATGTCTGCAATGATGCGAGGTTCACCGGTTTTCATAACCTGGCCGGTGATTCCTTCCCCCAATGCATAACGTCCCAGTGCGATTTCTTCAGAGCTTAAGCCCACAGCAGCAATGATTCGCATTTGTTCAATGGTGTCATCCCACAAGGTCAAGGAAGCCCGCTTGATGCCCATTTGGTCCACTAGAACGTTCATGGCGTGTTGAAAGACCTCGTTTAGCTCCAATCCTTCGCCTAAGATTGAGCTAATTTTTTCCAATATGTCTAATTCTTGTTCAGGTCTTGTCATAGTGTGCCTATTTTATAGACAATGAGGGAACTCGCAAGGCGGTTTCTTGAGATTGCACATGTGGATTACATGATTTATGCTTTGGGATCGGAATAATCGTTTACTACAGGACTGGAAGTGAGGATTCGATTGACTGTAAAGTATTTAGTTAAAAGAAATTGAGTTGTTTTGCAACGTCTAGTTGTGGCCGTGATGCTTTTTGGAGCACTCGCTGGCTGTCAATTTAAAGGTGACGGTGTGGCTGCCAATGAGCAGTCAAATCGGCAGTTGGGTGTTTCTGATGACGTTTGGTTGCCAACTCCTAATCGCATCCGGATTTACCCTTCATCTCGATTTGTCATCACTGAAAATAGGCCTGCACTAGAAGCACGCGTGGAGTTGCAAGATGTGATGGGGGATTCCATCAAGGCAGCGGGCTTTTTTCATCTTGAATTACTCGAAGATACACAGCAAAAATTGTACAGTTGGGATGTTCCGATTAACACTCTTAAAGATCAGGAAAACTACTTTGAGTCGGTGACGCGGACATACCGATTTGTCCTTCGGCTTGACCGTGAACTTTATGCTGATGATCAGCTTACTCTGGCTGTGAGCTTTCGGCGTCAGGATGGTATTTTATTACAGACCAAAGCTGTTCTGGGCTCCGATGGCGTACGGTTTGGGCTGTGATAAAAACATTTGATTTGATCTGATTGAACTTTGCTTGATTAGAGCATTTTGCGTAATTACTTTCCATTTTGAAACATTCACTCCCGCGAGAATCCTTCAGCTTCCCACGGCTTTCTCTAAAAAAGCAGCAGGAAGTGACGCAGTCAATTCCTGTGGGGGTGGCAGATAATGATACAAAATGCTCTAAGGTCTTCGAAAAATTAAAAACACTATTGATCGCAGAGTGGCAAAGATCGCAAAGCCCCCAACAGGCTAAATAAGTAACAGGACAAGTTCATTGATGAAGAGTATAAAAAAAACCACAGTCAATTGACCGCGGTTTTTCATTGATTTGTTTTTCGATTACCCGCTATTTCCCTTACTCAAGGGCAAACTTCCGGGGGGGGTTATTCGACGTTTTGGACTTGTTCTTTGATGCGGTCGATTGAGCCTTTGATTTCGACGATGTGGCGGGCGATGGTGACATCGTTGGATTTGCTAGCAATGGTGTTGGCTTCGCGGAGCATTTCCTGAGTCAAAAAGTCCAGTGTTCGGCCTGAGGGGTCGCCTAGTGCATTGGTCAGAATTTCTTCAAACTGTTGCATGTGACCTGTGAGTCGAGAAACTTCTTCGGAGATATCGCAGCGTTCTGCATAGATCGCAATTTCACGGATCAGCTCCGGCTGGGCAATTTCCAGTTGAGCTTTGGCAAGTAAATCAGCGATACGATTACGCAGTCGCAGGTGGTATTCATCGACGACTAGCGGAGCACGCTTGGCAACCTCTGCTAAGCGGGTGGTAATCACTTCACGGTGAATTAGCAGATCCAAGGCAAGTGTTTTGCCTTCGGTTTGACGCATTTTTAGCAGGCCATCGCAAGCCTGATCCACTAAAGGTTTGACCGCTGCGCGGGCTTGGGTTGCAACCTGCTCAATATCATCGGTTTGCACTAGCACGCCTGGGAGTCCTAGTAGGGCAGTGAGATCAATATTAGCCGTTTGTGAATTGCCTACCTGATCCCGTAGTTTTTGCAGATGCTTGAGGTAGTCTTCAAGTGCGGTGTCGTTGATTTGATAAGGGGAAACATTGTCCGCTAAGCGAAACTTAACGGTCATTGTGATCGACCCGCGATGCACACGAGCCCGAAGCTGGCTTTCGAGATTCGCTTCTAAACTAGCTAACTCATCAGGTAAGCGGATCGTGCTTTTGAAATAGCGGTTGTTGACACTGCGAATTTCAACCGCGTAATGCACACCATCCACCTGATCGGCAGCCTGTCCAAATCCAGTCATGGATCGGATCATTTTGCCTCCGAGCCCGCGGGTGTGGCGATTTCATTGACTTGGGTGACCGCTTCTGTGGTGACTTTAACTGCATTAGTTGCTGCATCATTAACGGCATCGGCTGCTGTGTCCGCTGCTTCTTGAACGGCATCAGTTGCTTGCGGGACATTTTCACCTGCGGTTGGTGCATCTGCGGCTTGGTCTGGGTTTCCTTCAGCGTCAACCGGGAGGTTGTAGACAGGCACGTTAGTTGCGTTCAAAGCAGCTTGCGTGGTCCAAGTGAGTCCCATGGCTAACAAGAGGAAGAAAACAAAAAGCGTCACCGTAACCCACGTCAGTGCATCACCGGCTTTAGCGCCAAACATCGCTTGATCGTTTCCACCACCTGCTCCGCCGAAGGCTCCGGCTAGGCCGCCACCTTTGGGACGCTGGATGAGAATAAGGAGGACCAGTAGGACACAAACAAATACAAACGCAATGGACAGGGCGATTACCATTAGTATCAACTCCAATGCAGCCTAAGCTGCTGGGAAATCCGGTCATTCACAATAGAAGACCCGATGGGGTAAGAGACAATTATTATTTACTGACAGCTGCTTCACAGATGGCTGTGAAGTCGCTGGACTTTAAGGCTGCGCCACCGATAAGGCCTCCATCAATATCGTCTTGGCCAACGAGGTCTGACGCATTGCCAGGCTTCATCGAACCACCGTATTGAATGCGGACCGTTGAGGCGACTTCTTGCCCGTAAGCAAAGATCAAGAAGTTTCGGATCGCTGCATGTGCCTTTTGAGCATCTTGGGGCGTGGCAGTCTTGCCGGTGCCGATGGCCCATACCGGTTCGTAGGCGATGGTGATCTTGCTCATTTGCTCGGCTGTGACACCTGCAAGACCCAGTGCCATTTGACCGTAGTTGACGAAATTGGTTTGGCCGGCTTCGCGTTGTTCTAGTTTTTCACCGATGCAGAGAATCACTTCCATACCCGCGTCAAGTGCTGCCAATGTTTTTTGGTTACATGTACTGTTGGATTCCCCGAGCACGTGACGACGTTCGGAGTGGCCCACGAGTACGACGGATACGCCCACATCTTTGAGCATGCTCAGTGAGACTTCGCCGGTGTAGGCACCATTTTCAGTGGTGTAAAAATCCTGAGCGCCGAGCTTCACAGCCGAATCTTTGAGGATTGCACCCACGGAAGCTAAGTATGTGAAGGCGGGAAAAACTGCGATGTCCACTTTTTCGTTTGAGGGAAGTGAATCCACGAGTTGCTTAGCCAAGAGGGCTGCTTCGTCGCCGTGGAGATTCATTTTCCAGTTGCCGCCTACAAAGGGTTTGCGGTTTGTCATTGATTAAGATCCTTTCGATACAATCTTGCGAGTCATATAGTATAGCCGAACGTCATCCAAACCGACAATTCGCCAGTTTGAGGTCCGTGGGTTTAAAAGCCCAGAAAGAAGATTGTAGGGATTTATTTGCTTTTTGCAGGTGCGTTGCGTGAAAATCGGTAAAAAAGTCGTCTAAGCAGCGTCTTTTAAGAGCATTTTTAGAATGAACTGCGATTTTTTCAGGATATGGCTACGTCATTTTCGACGGCTATTTTTTGCCCCTATCCATTGGGTACGGGCAATTTTTGAGTGGTTTAGCTGCAATAAAACACTCGTGAACCGTCAACGATTAATCGATAGATTAAAAATGCTGCGGGGGAACTTCCGGGGAAGCCGCGGGAATCTGCTTGCGCAGCTTCCGGCGGCTTTATTGTTGCGAGACCCTTAATGAATCACTGAGGGGACAATTAGATTAAGTTTTGCATCAACTCGGTGGTACCGTTGAGCAGGTCGGTGGCACCTTTTTCCAGCAGTTCGTCAATAACCTGTGTGGTGAGTTTGGCAAGGGTCTTGCCTTCACCCTTGGTGGTGGATTCGATGCATTGTTGACCATCGTAACTTAGTACGCGGGCAACGATTTCGAAATAACGACCTTCTGCATCGGTGGGATAACAGTAGGCTGCAATGGGGCTATGACAGTCACCATTGAGCTTGTCAATGATGTTGCGCTCGACATGTACAGCCAGTGCGGTCTGCGTGTGATTCAGAGGTAAGCATCGTGAAATTGATACATGATCATCCGTGCGACATTGAATGCCCAAAGCACCTTGGCTAGCAGCGGGGAGCATGATTTTTGGATCAATGGGCTTGTTAGCAAACTGTCCCATTTGGGCGCGTTGCAAGCCCGCGACAGCCAGTAAGGTCGCATCGAATTCCTGACGGTCGAGCACCTTGGCCATGCGAGTTCCAATGTTGCCCCGCATGTCAGTGACGATTAGGTCTGGCCGTATGCGTAGGAGTTGTGAACGGCGGCGAGGACTTGATGTGCCGACGGTCGCAGCTTGGGGTAATTCTTCGAGAGTCGATGCTTTATCACTGATTAGACAATCATAAGCATTGCCACGCTTGGGCATAGCTGCAATGGAAAGTCCGGGCGTTAAATCTGTGGGTAGGTCTTTAAGGCTATGCACCGCAATATCTGCGATGTTCGCTAAAAGCGCACGTTCGACGGCTTTGGTGAATAA
>JAESSU010000028.1 GCA_016763955.1 Phycisphaeraceae bacterium
CTTTGTGTTGTTTCACCCGTTGTCCATAAATATGTATAAGGTGCACAACCGCCCGAAGGAGTAGCGGTAATAATTACAGGGATTGGTACACAATCTATCACATGATCCTGTGACCTTTACCGCTGAGGATGACCAATGGCTCTTAGACAATTAACCCGTCACTTACTCGCGTTACTGTGTGTGTCTGTGATTATCATTTTGACCGCCTGCACTACCAAGCAAACCGGCAGCCAAACACTCTCTATCGAAATGAGTCACCAGACGTTTGAGCTTGAATTGGCCTTGTCTTCCAACCAACGTTTCCAAGGGTTATCAGACCGCAAAGAGATCGCAGCCAATGGCGGGATGCTTTTCGTTTTCCCAATTGCAAAGGTTCGAACATTTGTCATGCGAAAATGTTATGTTCCTATTGACATCATCTTCCTTGATCCGGGACAGCGAATTATTGCGATGCATCAGATGACGGTTGAGCCTTATGACATTCCTCAAAACGCGCTTAAGTTATACAGCAGCAAGTGGCCGGCAATGTATGCCATCGAATTAGCCGGTGGGACACTTGTGAAACTCCAGCTTAAAGCAGGAGATAAAATCCCCTTCCAGTTGCGTGATGATCTTAAGAAGCAGGTGCAATGACCCGATAAAGGTTCACATAGAACCCTAGGGAAACTGCATTTATGCCTATTAAAACATTGACCATTCTTGAATCACATCCCACTGCTCAGAGCGCTTTTCTGACCAATGGCGTGCTTTCTTATTGGCACAGTGAAGAGCGACCAGAGGTTGTGACGCTATCGCTTGATCAATTTGCTGCCAAGCCTCAGTACAGCGAACGCACCGCAGTGGCATGGATTATTCTGGATCAATTTGGTGCAGGTAAATTTTCAAACGTGGTGGCCAAGCTCCAAGAAAAAAATATTCCCATCATGCTCACGCGAACGCATGAGGTTGCAGGGGCAGGCTCTTCCTACCAGTCGGGCATTGTGATTGGGCCCCCTGGCGCACCGCCATCAGCATTGTGTGCCATCCTACGAACCCTTTGGTGTCAAGGCGAAGTGGTCGAACATCTTCAATCTGAAATCCGTTATCTGCAAGCTCATCAAGGCGGCCTTTGTGATCAGATGGGCAAGATTGATGAAGAACTCCGCCTTGCTGCTCAGCTTCAACGTGAGTTTTTACCACGACAATTACCTGACTTGCCTGAGATGAACTTTCAAGTTTTATTTAGACCTGCTAGTTATGTCAGCGGTGATATTTATGATGTGATTCGACTTGATGAAGATCATGTTGGATTTTTCTTAGCCGATGCGGTGGGCCATGGCGTGCCTGCTGCGCTGATGACCATGTACATCAAGCGTTCACTGCGCACCAAAGAAGTCGATCCGGATTCAGACCATGGCTATCGGATTATCAAACCTTCTGAATCGTTAGCACGACTTAATGTTGATTTAGCGAATCAGCCCACAGAACAGATTCGTTTCGCCACTGCCGTGTATGGTGTGATCAATCGAAAAACGCTTGAGTGTACCGTCTCTCGTGCGGGGCATCCTTTGCCGTTATTGCTGCGTCAAAATGGTGATGTCGAATGGCTTGATCCTGAAGGTGCGATGCTTGGGATTATTGAAGATGAAGTCTATGAAGACCAGACCGTGCAACTGGCACCTGGTGATCGGCTGATGTTCTACAGTGACGGTTTTGAACTATCATTTCCTGATGGTGATGCCAATGATGAGCAAAACAAAGGTCTTGCCAACACGCATTATGAACAGGAATTTTTGAATCTCGCTCACGTACCAGCAGAAGTTGCCATGGAACATTTGGCTATGAAACTAGACAACCAAGCGGGTTCTTTGCATCAGCGTGATGACCTATCTGTGGTCTGGCTGACGATCCGTAACGAACAGGCGGCTGAAGTGGCTGCGGAGTTTGCCCGCAATCAAGCTTTAATGGGCAATGTCCCACTAAGCGAAGCAGGCTAATACTGCCTCATGCTGGCAACTAAAAATCTCCGCACGTATCATGCAAAGCAATGTCGCCCCCCAACGAATTAGAATTCAATAGCCAACTACTTATCAATGCATACTCGCAAGGTCTGTTTCCCATGGCAGAACCTCAGACCGGGGAAATATATTGGTACTGCCCAGACCCGCGAGCGATTCTACCACTGGATCAACTGCGTGTACCTCGGTCACTGCGTAAACGTGTGAAAAGCAACGTGTTTAAAATTCGATATGACACCGCGTTTAAGGAAGTGATGCAAGCGTGTGCCAAACCTCGAACAACTGATGACCAAACGTGGATCGACGACCGAATCATTAATGCCTACTGTGATCTACACCACATGGGCTTAGCACACAGCGTCGAAGCTTGGCAAGGCGAACAACTCGTCGGCGGGTTGTATGGCGTGTCATTAAATGCTCTATTTGCAGGCGAATCCATGTTCAGCCGCAAAACCGATGCCTCTAAAGTTTGCCTCGTGCACCTTGTAGAACATCTAAATCAACGAGGCTACCAACTGCTAGACACGCAGTTTCAAAATGATCACATTGCACAGTTTGGTGTGATCGAAATTCCAAAAGATGAATATATGAAACAATTAGACCAAGCAATAAACACACCCGTAAGCTGGGGCGACTGACTTTAGAGCGTGTTACGCATTGGTGATTGGCCTATAGTTAATTGATGAACCCAAAAGCCGCTGGAAGTCTCGCAAAACAATTCCAGCCGGAATCCGCTTACGCAGCTTCAGGCGACTTTCTCGCATTCCATCCGTTCTCATAGAACACAGCTTTAAGGTAGCTGCAATGTCATCCCAGCAGTCATGTGATCAGGACGACGAATGGTGTTGTGACGAGCAATCGCTTTCCATTGCTGACCGTTGCCATAAAATCGTTTCGCAATCGACCAAAGCGTGTCCCCCTTTTGAGTCACATAAGAATCAGGCCGCCGCTGAGGCTCAACAACCTGAGGCAGAGCAAGCTCAGGCAACGCCTGCCTAGCAACTTGATGTTCCACTAAGACATCTTCATTAGCCGTGATAATCATGCCCTCAAGATTTTTAAAGGTCTGGCTCTGTGGCATCGCAACAACGCCCACGTCTTCCGATTCTACGACATTCTTTGCAGCAGGAACATACACATCCGGAGTTGATATCCATTGATCAACAGACTGCCTAATGGTTAACGGCGGAGAGGTCGGCAAAAGCGTATCAACAACTGCTGGCATGGCGACAATTTCATCAGGCAGCACAGTCCCCAACGCCTCAACAATCACCGGTACATCACTAACGGGAACCACTGCATCAGATGATTGCATCGGCGCATCTACATCTAATAACTCAAGTGTGTATGTTTGTAATAGTGAGTCATTCG
Source organism: Phycisphaeraceae bacterium (assembly GCA_016763955.1). Classification (GTDB taxonomy): domain Bacteria; phylum Planctomycetota; class Phycisphaerae; order Phycisphaerales; family Phycisphaeraceae; genus UBA7800. Next base: position 3,369 of record JAESSU010000028.1, read on the forward strand.
TACTCATAAAACCCGCTTGATCAATGCGACTAAGCTCAACCGTTTGGGCTTCTTGAATCCAAGATGAATTCTGATCTGAATAATCAAGTTTCAAATTTTGCGTGGGCTCTATCGTGGGCAAAATAGTTTCAACTCCACGGCTCACAGCCCCTTGGTCATTAATAAACTGCAACGGAATCATCTGAGTCGAAGAAACAGGAACTTGATCCACAATACCCCCAACAGGCTGATGCAATACGAAAGGATTGGAATAAGTTGGCGATGAAGCGTAGGTTCCTAGCGAAGAATAAGTGGCCCGTTGTTCCTGCTCAACCCACTGTGACGAAGCATCTGATTCCCCGCGTACAGGCATAGCATGCAACACCGGCGTTTGCACTCTGCCAAGTTGCGGTGATATGGGAAGGCGGGCATCCTGTGAACGACTAGGCTGGCAACCTGCAATCAAAACAGCACCAAAACACAACAGCAATATTTTTTTAACAATCATCAAAGCCCTCCATGCATTTGAGGACTTACATCATATCAAAAGTCGATGCTCTTTGACCTGTGTCATGGAATGAAAATCATATCACCGTAACGGGCGAACCTTTGATGACGCACCTGCAAGTGAACTTTTGGGTCATCGTCGTGTGGCGGGCGATTCATCTCGTCAAGAAAAACCCTTGAGCCCCTGCATAATAATTTGCACAGACAGTGCAGCAAGTATCAGGCCTGTGAGCTTACTTAAAACATTTAAGCCCTTGCGACCGAGCTTTTTTTCCAAGGTATTGCCAAGAAAAAGTAAGACCGCTAATGATCCAATCGCAGCAAGCAAGGCTCCGCCGCCCATCACACGTTGTGGCCAAGTCACCAACTCGCTGCCCATCACCAGTAGGACGCCAATCGTCCCCGGCCCCACTGCAACAGGAATAGCCAACGGGACGACTGCAATATCCTGCATGTCGTTTTGGACTTCGTAAAACTCTTTGCCTTGCACCAGCGAAATGGCTGAAAGCAACAGCAGTATGCCGGCCCCTACACGAAACGCATCAAGTGTGATCCCCATCAATTCAAAGATATAATTGCCATACATAAAAAGTGACAAGCAAATCACGATGATTGCGCCTATCGTTCGTCGAATCAACTGATGTCGCTGAGCGATGGTGTATGAGCTGGTCCATGTCAAAAATGTGGAGAGCACCAAAAATGGCGTCAATATAAAAAACAATTTTAAATAGAGGTGGAGAAATTGGTTGAACATATTTTGTCTCGTTGGAGCAGCAATGCCCCGAGGATCATTGCATCTGGTTCTTAACTTGTGCAAAGGTATCCATCGCCATCATCAAATCCTCTTGCGAATGGCCTGATGAAACTTGCACACGAATGCGAGCCTTATTTAAAGGCACGACTGGATAAGAAAAACCGACAACATAAACACCTTTTTCGAGCATCAATTCTGCCATGCGATTCGCCAGCGTTGCATCACCGAGCATGATCGGGCAAATTGGATGTTCACCTGCAACGATATCAAACCCACGCTCTGCCATGCCCTCTCGGAAGAATTGCGTATTGGCCATAAGCTTATCACGCAGCGTTGTCGAGTCTTTGATAATCTCCAGAACTTTAAGGGCCCCGGCAACCACAGGTGGCGCAACGGAGTTAGAAAACAAATACGGCCTGGAACGTTGACGCA
>JAESSU010000317.1 GCA_016763955.1 Phycisphaeraceae bacterium
ATTTGATTGGTTACTTCTGTGAGGTTAAAAGTGGCTCCGCCACTCAACGCTAGGCCTTGTCCGCCGAGAATTGCAGCACCTGCACCTTGCGTGAACGTGCCGCCAATGATATTGAGGCTCAAATCCTGACCAGCTTTCATGGTCAGATCATTCGCCAGTGAACCACCAGTTGCGCCAACACCGCCGATAACCGTCAGGTTCCAGTCCTTACCATTGCCATCAAGAGCTGAGAGGTCGATTGCATTATCTGTGCCAATGGTGACAGCACCTGCAGCCGTTGAACCGATCACAACTTCTGTGAAGCTATCACTAATGCCTGCCAGAGCCATATTGTTAACATAATAGCCCGAGCCGGCTAAGAACTCGATATCAATATTCGTTCCTGGTGTAATGGGAGCTAAAGTCAATGTCCCTGTACCCGTCAATCCACTACTAAAGCCTGTAAAACCACCATTAGAGAGTAATAATAGAGGTGTTGGCGTTGTGCTAGCATCCAATGATGATGTTCCACCGGCAATAACACCGGCACCGCCATTGAGCGTCACTGCGCCTGCTCCGGTGAGTGTTATGACTGAACCGTTCGCAAAAGTAAGGCCACTTGCACCGGCTAGCGTTGCACCACCACTGATATTGATCGTTTCAATACCATTCGCAGTTGTGCCAATTTCCAGTGTCCCTGGTGCAGGCGTCGCAGTGATATTTTGACTGACATTTAAGGTATCAGCATCGCTAGCACCATCAATATTGACTTGGGCTGCTTGCACGGCACCGGTCGTAATATTCGTGGTCACGGCTATTGTTGCCAATGTCCCTGTTACGGTCGTGGCACCTATATCTAATTGGTCAATATCAGTAACACTCAGATTCACACCATTGACATTAGCCAGAGAGACCACACCCGTGAAATCGTTGGCCTGCGTCAACGTGATGCTATTGGCACCGGCATTAAGCGAAACGGCTCCGCCAGAACCATCCACACCAGCCTGAAGAATCGCACCGGTCTGCGTGATCGCACCACCGGCAGTCAATGTCAGCGTCCCTGAGCCCACAGAAGAGGGTGCGATGGACAGTGCAGTTGCATCGACGACTTGCGTGTTAAATGCACCACCAGCGTTAGCCAGATCAACTGCACCAAGGAATTCGTTGGATTGATCCAGAATAATATCGCCACCGGCAATGAAAGTTGCCGTACTCGTACCACCAGCTTGAGTGATTGCACCACCGGTCTGGGTAATCGCACCACCGGCTGTAACATCCAGCGTACCGCTTCCAACAACTGAAGTTCCCAGGATCACTGCATTGGTGTCCGTAAGAGCAACTGCAAGGGCACCTGAGTTATTCAAACTCACCGCACCGGTAAAATCATTGGCACCTTGTGTGAGTGTGATCACACCTGCCCCGCCATTAAACGTTGCTGCACCGGCACTAGCAGCCTGTGTGATCGCGCCACCGGTTTGAGTGATGCCCACACCTGTTGCGATGAATGTACCGGAGCCCACTGATGAAGTCGTGAAGTCTAAAGCGTTCGCATCAGTGATGGCAACATTATTTGCACCGGTATTCGTCAGTGCCACGGTGCCTTGGAAATCATTGGCTTGCGTGAGCGTGATCGCTGCTCCGACTGCACTGAAGGTGGATGCACCAGTAAGTGTCAATGTGGTTGCGCCACTTTGAGTGATTGGAACATTGGTGGACAGGACATCTAAGGTGTCTTCACTGATCGTACCGAGGACCGTTTGCATCGCATTACTGTTGTTGATGTTCACGTTCTGGCCCCCACCAGCGGTGACCGTGATAATGCCTTCAATGTTATTGGCAACACCTGCTAGATTCACCGCACCCATGGCGGTGAAATCCGCAGTTGCTCCATCAACGACAACTGCACCACTTTGCGTGATGCTGCCAGTGGAAGTCACGGCGAGCGTGCCACCGGAGGTGATGCCAGCAATGACAACCGTACCATTTTCATTTAGAGATACCGCAGAGCCTGCTGCTGAGACAATCGTCACATCACCAAACACTGAAGCGTTGGCCAAGGTGACATTACCGTTAGCTGCTGCACCGGTTGTGGTGAAGGATGCTGCATTGGCACCGGTGGTTACTAAGCCTAATGTGGAAATCGTGTTGTCACCAATCACGGTCAGTACGCCACCGATTGTGGATGCTCCTAAGTCGATCGCGCCGGTTTCGGTGATCTGTGTCGTGCCACCCGTGAGGAGTAACTGGCTGAATTGGTTGGATGTGTTGGTTAGTGTAATCACATTGGCACCAGCGTTGAGGGTGGTGGTCAGACCGCTAACGGTCACCGGGGCAGCGACAGCCTGCGTGAGAGCACCAGCAGCTAAGACGTTAAGCGTGCCAGTGATCGTTGAAGCCCCCAGTTCGAGTGCGCCAGCATCCCGAAGATCGACGTCATTGCCTGAACTCACACCGAAAGTTCCGAGATTGTTGGCTACATTGTTGAGTGTGAGGTTGTTAGCACCACCAACGGCGAACGAGTTGGTACCGGCAAGCGTAATGCCTGCAGCCTGTGTTATCGCACCACCTGTTGATGTGAAGTTGAAGTTGTGGTCAGCGTCTAAGACTGTTGTGCCTTGGAATGCGAGGCTATTAACAGCGATTACTTCACCGCCGCCGTTGTAGGAAATATTGACGTTGCTGCCAGCGTTGGCAGTGAGGTTGGTCGTGGTCACCGGGCCGTTGCCGATTTCATCAAGGCTAACGGTACCTGCTGCATTTTGAATCACCGTGACAGTTGAGAAACCATCAAAGTCCGCTGCCATTGCACCGCCGGTGATAGAAAGTATGCCCGTGCCGGAAATGTCTGTTGTTGCGTCATTGGCATTGGTTGCCAAGGATGTCCCAACGATGGTCACGCCCCCAGTGGTACCGTCAATGGTACTGTTGCCAACTGTGACGATGCCGCTTGCTGCATTCAGCGCAACACCCACACCTGAAACGGTACCGCTATTGTCGACCGTTACACCGTCAATACCATCAAGTGTCGCTAAACCACCTGCTGCGACTGAGCCCGCAGAAGTAACGGTTACTGTACCTGTACCATCAGTACCGGCAGTGGCTGTAATAGTACTTGATGCTGCGACCGCAGCTGCAATACTGATATTATCTTCTGAATTAAGAGCCACGGTTGTGGGATCAATGGCTGCATTAACCTGCAACTGATCATTGGCATCCAGTTGCACTGTACCTGTCACTGTCATTTTGCCAGCGACCGTCATTGCGCCCGTTGTATCAACCACCAAGTTGCCGCCGGCGGTTGAAATATTAACAGTTAATGTGTCACCACCACCTGCACTATTTGCATTGTAAGTAACATCACCAGAACCTGTCAGGTTTACCTGATGGGAGTCAACTGAGATGTTGCTTATATTGACGACGCCACCAGTGGCATTAAGTGTCGCTGCACCTGTACCTGTATTCAGTGTCACGCCGGAGACTGCACCGCCGGTTGATGTTAGGCTTGCAGTTGCACCGCCTGTGGCGATGGAGCCCCCACCCGTCACACTGCTACCTGCAAGCGTGACCGAACCATTTGTTGTGCTCAAAGCACCTGTGACGGTTGTTGCACCTGAAGAAGTGGTATTAATCGTACCAGCACCTGAGAATATCACGTTCCCGCCATAGGTCATGGTGGTGGGTGTACCAGATGCGATCGAAATCGATGAGGCACCACTACCTGTGACAGCACCCAGGCCGATAACGCCGGTTTGACCGGCAAACTGCAAGGCTCCACCGGCCCCCAGAGCAATGGTCTGACCGGTTGAGGTAAAGTTGGAACCTGAAGTCTGAATCGTACCGCCACCACTTAATGTCAAAGTGTCGCCGATGACCGTAGCACCTATGATATTGAGATTGATCAGATTTGTTGCAGTAATTGGAGCAGTGGTATTCAATGCTACGCCGGTTGCTGTAAATTCACCCGCTCCTGCATTGATCGCTGCATTCACATTGACACTCGATGATGCAGGTGCCCCAACCTGAATATTGCCACCTGTTGAGGTCATTGTACCGCCAATAGTGACAACACCGGTATGTAATGACATATTCACCGCGCCGCCGGTAGTGGCAATCGTTCCGCCAGCGCCACTGGTAAAGGAGGTGCCTTGGCTGACAAAGTCACCACCATTTGTCGAAGCTGCGCCATCAAGCGTCACAGCGCCCCCATCCAACGTCAACGTGGCGTTGTTTACAGAAATATCTGCATTGATGTCAACAGCCGTATTACCCTGAAAAGTCATATTCGCCGCATTGGTAGCAGAAGTAACATTCTGATTGACTGTAACTGTGCCACCAGCAAAGAAGCTTACATCGGTAGCAGACAGGTTAAGAATTTGGTCAATATTGATCGCAACTGTGGCACTAAGATCCAGTGTCCCTGTAACAGCTTCAAGGGCAGCTTTACTAATCGTTAAAATCGCACCATTTTGATCCAAAATACTGATGAGGGCATTCGGTGCATCAGCAGTCACTTCAGCATCATCCGCACCGCCAGCTGCAGCACTGATGTTGATCGTATTAGGGTCAAGCAGCAATGAACCGTGCATGCCATTGACTGCACTTGTATCAACCGTGCCTTCAAAACCAAGGTTTTGTTTACCGGAGACTTCGACCAAGCCACCATTGCCTGAAGTGCTGCCGCCAGTTGCACTGATACTGCCTGAGTAATTGGTGTTACCATCAGCCCAGACGATAACTTTACCACCGTCACCGCTTTGTACCGCATCAGCAGTCAATAGAGCTGTTGAAGTGACCAATGTCGATTGTGAATTACGGATATTGAGATTTGACCCCTGAAAATCACCACCCACTAAAA
>JAESSU010000318.1 GCA_016763955.1 Phycisphaeraceae bacterium
GGAAGTAGGGAAACAGATGGCCTGCCAAGGTCACGGCAGCATGATTCAGTTCGGCAGTATGTACGGCAAAGTCAGCCCTGATCCACGTATTTACCAGCCTGATATGAAAGTCAATCCCATTGACTATGGAGCCGCCAAAGCAGGGATTCACCAAATAGTCCGTTATCAAGCAGTCATGCTTGCTCGGCAAGGGGTGCGGGTTAATGCGGTTGTGCCAGGCCCATTTCCTGCGGTCAGTGGGCACGGGAATAATTCAGATTTTGTCGAAAAATTAAGTCAAAAAGTTCCGATGGGCCGAGTTGGGAAAGCTCCAGAAATAGCTGGGGCCGTGGTCTTTCTCGCTTCGGATGCAGCGAGTTATATCACCGGCACAGAGATTGTGGTGGATGGCGGATGGACCGCATGGTAGTCAAACAAAAACAACACCGGTAAGATCAAAAGGTAACACGATGATTCAACTTCAAGATCCCAATGCGGTTCGTTTAGCAATGGTGGGCATGGTGGAAGGCAATGGCCATCCCTATAGCTGGTCTGCCATTATCAATGGTGAGTATGATGCGCAGGCCATGGCTCAATGTGGTTATCCTGTGATTCTGAAATATCTCAATGCTGCGCCCAAAGATCAACTCGGTATTGCTGGAACCAAGGTAACGCATCTTTGGTGTGACAAGCCAAGTGATGCCCAAAAAAGTAGCCCAAGCAACGCATATACCCAACATCGTAAGACATCCTCAAGATGTCATCGGCTGCGTCGATGCAGTGATCATTCCAACGGACAAGCCCGAAGAACATTTAGAAAGAGCCCGTCCTTTTATTGAAGCAGGCTTACCTGTTTTTATAGATAAACCTTTGACGGACCAGCCTGATCACCTTGATCAATTTATTCAGTGGCAAAGCCAAGGGCATCAAATTTTATCCACCAGTGCCATGCGCTATGCCAAGGAATGGAACGATGCCAAATCACAATTAGATCAAGTGGGTTCCTTACGTCTTATTACGATGACCACGCCCAAAAGTTGGGAACGTTATGGCATTCATGCTTTGGAAGGCGTGTGTCAATTTCTTGAGCCCGGTGGTTGGGATCGTGTGACCAATACCGGCCATGGGCAATCCAATATCGTTCATTGTTATCACAGCAGTGGCGTGGAGGTTGTTTTGGCAGCGATTGATGACATGTACGGTGCATTTGGTTGTCTGGGTCTTTATGGAACCAAGGGGAATTTGTTTGTTCAAATGACCGATACGTTTGCTGCATTTAGATCGCAAATGGTAGCGTTTGTGGACTATGTACGGACAGGCCAATTGCCTTTTGAATTTTCTCAGACCGTCGAGTTGATGCAGATCATTATGGCAGCGGTGACGAGTCGTAATCAAAATGGAAAAACCATTGCGTTGTGACATTAAATATTGAAAAATCCAAGATCACATCTGTGTAGATGTATTTGGTGAGAGTATTAAGGAAAATAAAATGACAGTTAAGATGAAACCCAGTCGGGTTTTGACCAAAATGCGAGCCGGCGAAATCGCAACCTGTGTGAAGTTAAATTTGTCTGACCCGGTTGCGACGGAGATCGCTGGGTTATGTGGGTTTGATTGTGTTTGGTTAGATCAAGAACATTTGCCTCACACTTCTCCAACGATTGCAAATCATATTCGGGCGGCAAAAATGCATGACATGGATGCGTTGGTCCGCGTACCTCGTGGTAGTTATAGCCAATTGATTGGGCCGTTGGAGCTGGATGCTTCTGGGATCATGGTTCCGCATGTGATGAGTTTGGCCGATGCCAAAGCAGTGATCCATCAGACTCGATTTCATCCGGTGGGGCGGAGGCCGTGGGATGGTGGGTACACCGATGGCGCTTATTGCATGATGCCTCCTTTGGATTATATGTCTCAAGCTAACGAGCAGCGGTTTGTGATTGTGCAAATTGAGGACCCAGAGCCACTTGATGACCTAGAAGCCATTGCCGCGTTGGAAGGGATCGACATGCTCTTTTTTGGGCCTGGTGATTTTAGTCAAGGCATCGGCGCACCAGCTCAGTGGGACCATCCTAAAATCACTGCAACACGTCAACGTGTTGCCAGCGTCGCTCGCGAGCATGGCAAGTTTGCTGGGACTGTGGGAGGTGTTTCTAATTTTCAATCGCTAGTTGACATGGGCTATCAATTCATCAATGTCGGAGCTGATGTGGTGGCGTTGTCTGACTATTTTAAACAAATTATTAACAGCCTTCATGGCACTGAAAAGTCTGATGAGCAAAGTATCGATGCTAAATAAAATGAGCAGTGGTCCTGTCTTAATTTTTCAATGATTTTGACCGCGTCAAAAACGCTTTGGAATCCTAAGACAAGCTTCCGGGAGCCGCGTCACAAGTCACAAGACAAGGTCATTGACGAGGGGTATAGCTCGCCTGCCAACGTCAGAAAAAGCCCATAATTTAGATGGCTATCTCACGGCCACAACTCCGTCGAAATTGGTATCTTGATCGAAGATTCACTCACTGCCAATTTCACACGCGTGACATCTCAATACAACGGCGATGATGGTATTGCTCTTGAATACGTTCAAACCATTGACCTGCTAGATACCAACGCTTCGTATAACGGCATCAGCGGACTGTATGTCACCGTCAATGAGAACTTCACTGACACGCACGGCATCTACACCGAAAACGAAGACACAGGCATTTATCTGGAATACATCTACGAAGATGCAACACTCACGCGAACCACAGCCACAAACAATAATGCAGACAATGGTGAATACGGGGCCGGCCTAGATGTGCATAGTCTGGGCTACATCAGCGGCACCCTGCTCATCGAAGGTGGCACTTTCTCGGATACCGATGCCAGCCCGTTTAATGGCAACACCTTCCATCAAACCGATGGTATCTACATTGAAGATGTCACTGGTGAAATCATTATCCGATCACATGACAACGGCTCGGACATTCAAAACCCCATCATCACTGGTAATGAAGAACAGGGCATCGGAATTTATGATTCGGATGCCAACGTTGCGATCACCAATGCTGATATTTCTAACAACTACGGCGAGGGGCTTGATGTCGACTTCATCAACGATCTGACAATCCAGAACAGCACCTTCAATAGCGACAACGGCTTTGGGTTGTGGGTCACCAATGCACTGGATGTTTTTTCCTCAGACCTGATTGTGCAAGAGAACCATCTGGGCATACTGGCAGGCGAAATTGATAATTTCACAGACACCAACAGCCTTTTTGCAAACAATGCAAACCCCGGCATGTCGCTGCACAACATCAACGTACTGCTCTCACTCACAGGCACACAACTCAAAAACAACGGCACAATGGGCTTGTATCTCACCGACATCGAAGGTGCTAACCTGACCCAACTCACCGTCACTGGCAATAACGTCGGTATCCATCTCAAAGATTTTATCCATGCCTTCGATCTGACTAACAGCTTTGTTAGCAACAATGACACCGGGATCCTTGTCGATGAACTGTTGCACAACTTTGGGATCAACGTGTTTGACAATGATCTGTCAGGCAACACCACGTATGCAGTCCAAAATGCAGACGCCGGCCCAGCTAAAAAAATAGGGCCAGTCAACGCATCAGGAAACTGGTGGGGAACTTCTGATGAGTCCACGATTCTGAACATGACCGATGGCTTAGTTGATTTTACACCCTACCTCTGTACCGGAACCGACATCAGTGCAGACGCTGGATTCCAAGGTGATTTTGGCATCCTCTGCGTCACTACGTTAGGTGAACAAACTCAAACAGGCGGACGTCTTCAAGAAGCAATGGGCCTTGCTCCAAGCAACGGCACCATCAATGTCAATGTAGGAAACTTTGCCGAAGACGTCACCGTCAATCAAAACAAAACACTCACCGGACCGGGCAACATTCTCGGCACAGTCACGCTTCTGGACACGGCACAATATGCACCGGGTAACAGCCCCGGCCAAATCACCCTCGAAAATATAAACGGCTCCACAGGCCAAACACTCATCATGGAAATTGATGGCACCACCCCCGGTACAGAATATGACCAACTCGTCATTACCGGTGATGTCACACTCAACAATATCGCTTTGGAAGTGATTCACAATGTAGCCATGACTGACTCGCAAACCTATACATTCATCGACAATCAAGGCAGCAATCCCGTCCATGGCACATTCAACGGGCTGCCAGAAGGTGATACATTCACCCTAGATAGCGGACATGCAGTGATCACTTATGTCGGCGGTGATGGCAACGATGTACAGCTTACCTTCAATACTAATACTGCCCCCACAGCCGATGACATGCAAAGCACCGCCGTGGAAGATGCCGCCCCGATTACCCTTGCATACAGTGCTCATGATGTGGATTTAGAGAACCCCAAAAATCTTGCCTACACCATCCTGACGCAACCCACCCAAGGCATCGCGAGGGACAATGGTGATGGCACATTCACCTTCAACCCCAACCGCGAATCTGATTTTCAAGACCTTGGAATCGGTGAAACGCGACAAGTCAGCTTCACCTATCAAGTAACAGATTCCCATGGCACAACCAGTCGCGTTGCAACCGTGATGATCACCGTCACCGGCACCAATGATTACCCCGTGGCGGCTCCGAATCTCACATCAACACAATACCAAAGTGCCATCGACATTGAGGTACTCAATAACGACATGGATGTCGATGGCGACACCTTGCATGTGAGTGGTTTCGACGCACCTACAAGCAATATGGGCGTGACGATCACCCTCAACAGCGACAACACCATTCACTATGACCCCACCGGCTTGTTTGATACATTGGCACAGGGAGAAACTGTGCGAGACTTCTTCCGATACGATGCCACGGATGCCTACGGTTTGTCTGATCGGCATATTGTCTTTGTGGATATCACTCGACCTGTCAC
>JAESSU010000319.1 GCA_016763955.1 Phycisphaeraceae bacterium
CAACCCCTGGTTCATGCGATGGGATCCATCAGGACCCCATCTACCTAACCGCATCCCCGCTGAGCTTGCAAACCTGTATCCGCCACAAAATATTAAACCTTGGCCGAGCTTTCCTGATCCACTAAAAAACAAACCTTATTCACAACAGCGAGTCATCCAAAACTGGGGACTCCAAGACTGGCAATGGCACCAATGGCAACCCATCGTTAGTCGCTACCTCGCTGAGATCACGCTCCTAGATGCCCAGCTTGGCCGCATCCTCGATGACCTCCAACAGCGTGGAATCCTCGACAACACACTAATCATCTACACCACCGATCACGGTGATATGTGCGGCGCACATGGCATGATCGACAAACACTTCAACATGTACGATGACATCATGCGTGTCCCCCTAATCATGCGCTGGCCCAATCATGTTCAAGCAAATCAAACCTCCGATGCTTTTGTGATCCACGAAATGGATCTGGCATCCACAATCTGCACCGCAGCCCAAGTCCCCTGCCCCCAGACATTTGAAGGACGCGATCTGGTGATGGTGGCCAATGAACAAGACCCTGATCCACGCGAAGATGTTTTTGGCATGTATCAAGGCGCTCAACAAGGACTCTACAGCACACGTATGGTCCGCAATCAACAATGGAAATACGTCTTTCATCCCACCGACAAACACGAACTTTATTTCCTGCCCGATGATCCAGGTGAACTAAATAATCGCATTGATGATCCGACTGCCAAACAGGAACTGGCACGGTTACGTCAACGGATGATCCATTGGATGGAGTCCATCAAAGACCCATTGCTTAACCCATGGATGCTAAGCCAACTAGAACCCGAAAAGCCCTCTCCCCTGCTGCCGCTAGCTGAAAATTAAAACAACCTTTGCGTGAATATCATCTTTAGTATGATCTGATACCAATTCCATTTAATTCTCGTGCGTTAGCCACTTTGTTCTGGTGATGGTTTTGAGTCTTGCTGGCGTGAGTTTGTTCCAACTTGCTTTGCATGCTTGGTCGATGGCAGTTTCATTCTTGAACACGCGATTGCTCAGGTCATGCTGACGCATCCATTGCCAGACGCGCTCCATGGGCATCAACTCCGGTGACCCCCGGCATACGGCGACAAGAACAACAGCATCATCGATTCGGGCACCTTCAATGCTTTGGCTTTGTGCCAACCCGCACCCTCGAGAACCAATACCACATGCACCTCGCTGCCAGCTTTCTGAGCGATCATTTGCAGATGCGTGCTCATCAAATCCGTGTTGACCGTTGGCCAGATCAACGCAGAGGATTGGCCCGTCATGGGGTTGACTGTGCCAAAGACATAACCCCATTTGTATTCGGTCTGGCGCACGGCACGCGGGCAACTGCCACGCTCTGCCCACACGCGCGTCAACGTGCCTTGCTGGCCAACTTCCGGGGGCTGGCTTCGTCCTGGAACCAAATTGCAACTTGTTTTTGGGGGTGTTGTCGTTGGACTTCACGGGCAAAAGGGGGGCGCGTTCAGTCCACTGCGCCTGCCCTTGCGGATCACTTTTGCGATGTTGCGGGCGCGGTACCCGGACTGACAAATTCAGCCGATCCAACAGTACATACACACCTGAGAGCTTGTAGCTGACACCGAATTCATCTTTGAGAATGCGAACAAAATCGCGGCCACGCAACGCACACACCCCATCGCCATCTTCCCCGCAACCCCCGGAGCACCCGGCCCAGCCTAACACCCGTTGCTTAAATGCCTGATGTTGTTCCACCGGCAGCTTCGGCGGGCGGCCCATCGGTGACTTAGCCACCACTGCCTCAAGCCCCTGATCCCGATAAACGTAGCACCAACGTTGCACAAAACCACATGATCGGGCCCAGCATCTGCATGATCGTGGGCGTGGATTGACCTGCAATTGCCAACTCGATGGCACGCAAACGATCACGCTGTTTGGCATTGGAAGCTTGACGAATCAAATGCGGTCATTCAAAGGCATCATCGGAGGTATGAAATGAGATATGGATAGCTGGCTCCTTTCAAAGAAACCAGTGTCGCAACTTAAAATCCAATGCGCAACCGAACAAGCGCCTAACGCGCACGAGATTTTTATGGGATTGGTATAATAGTTCGTTGCAGCTAAAACGTCACGTCTTGCATCTTGCGATGCATCAGCGACACGCCCCCGGAAGTGTGCAGCTATTGTTTGAATTTTCAATAGCCGCAGACATACTTGCCTGCGCGGTGATGCTACAGTTGAAATAGAACCGCTCTAACTAATACAACTTGAGCTTCGCTCAATCCGTGTTGACACAACACGGATTGCTGTTGTTTTTAGGCATGCGAAAGGGTTGTTTAATGCGATTGATCTGCGCATCAAAAAAGGCTGTCTCAATTGAGCCAGCCTTTTTTTTATATTTCAGATCACATCGTGTGATTGCTTTTTTTATTGGGCAGCAGCTTCGCCACCGGTTTCGCCGACTTGGTATCGGAAGAAAGAGGTGATCTTGCTGTCCTTGGGCATGAACTCGCGGATGGGCTTTTTGGCATCCATCTCGCGGAGATAGATTTGACCCATCAAGGAATTTTCATCGACCCATTTGCGGAGCTTGCCAGTGGCAATCTTTTCCGCAATCTCTTGGGGCTTGCCTGAAGCCTTCGCGTCGTTGATAGCAGATTGACGAGCGGCCTCAACTTCTGAAGCAGGCAAGCTGTCCTGATCAACACCCTTGGGCGTGGGGACCGAAGCTGTGATGTGCATGGAGATGCCTGAGAGCAACTCGTCTGCAAGATCGCCTTCGCCGTTGACGACCGCACCAGACTTACGGTCGAAGTGGACATAGCCGCCGACCTTGGAGCCCACGAGCTTGATGCCACGGGCGAAGCTGATGTTTTCTTTGGTCGTAATACGCAGGTTATCAATCAGTTCGGTAATTTCATCAGAAACACCGGTGATTTCACCCGCAGGTCCAACCAATGCCATGTCTGCAATCTTCTGTGCAACTTCGACAAAAGCGTCGTTGCGAGCAGTAAAGTCAGTCTCAGCTTTGAGTTCGATAAAAGCAATCGCGCCATCACCTTTGGCAAGTGCTAATGCACCTTCGCCAGCAGGACGGTCGCTGCGTTCATCCATTTTACCCTTGAGCTTTTCGCGAAGGATCTCAACAGCTTTCTCAGTGTCGCCATCGGCTTGAGAAAGTGCTTTTTTGCAATCCATCATGCCCACGCCGGTGCGGTGACGTAGAGCCATTACATCTTTGGCGGTAATCGCCATAGTTCAGTATCCTAACAGCTGTGTTTTATGAATACGAAACATTCCCAAAAGCCAGCGTCCGGTTGGGGACACCTTGACTGTGATTCAAAAAGTTTCGCAGTCAGGCCGAGAATGAATTGTTTACTTTATTACAATTAACCTTCGGCTTTTTCAGTACTAGCAGCTTCTGGTGCTGGAGCAGGAGTTGGGGCAGCTTCAGCAACAGGTGCGGTTTCGGCAACAGGTGCGGCAGCAGCTTCAACAACTGGAGC
>JAESSU010000029.1 GCA_016763955.1 Phycisphaeraceae bacterium
TAGTCAAAATAGTTTGACACAGTCGTTGTAGCGGCGGTTTGCATGATCGGGTTGCAACGTTAGTTCGTTAGAGCTTGCTCAGTGAGAAACAAGGCTCAGGGATACGACCGAACGGGTCTGTTGTATGTTTGCTATTTTTTTTGAACGAAACTAAAGTAATAGGCGCATGAAGCAGATCACCTCGAAACCCGCTCATTTTCTGATCTTATTGGTATGGACATTAACCGTCCTGTCCAATGGCTTGATTGTATTATGTGATGGGCATGATGATTTTGCTTTGCTTGAGTTAGCACACCTCACGGATTGTTCACAGCACGTTGATGGGCATGCTTATGATGAACATAACACACAGGGGATGTGTTATCAGCCGCAAGACTGTACGGATATTTTGATCCATATGGATCACGTTGTTCCCTTGGATCTTTCCCGACGCGGTCAATTTAATCGACTGGCTATTCTACCGATTCAATTACAAGTTTTTGCATTTGATCCCTTTCGTTGGCATGAACTCAATACACTGACTCTGCTGGATCAACAGCCGTTTATCGCATCCGATTCTGTTGCGTTAATGGGCTGCACGATTCTCTTGATCTAAGTTCTAAAATCGCGATTTTCTATCTCGATCACGCTGTTTTATAACAGCTTGTTATCCTTTTTAATCTTAAATTTATGGAGTCCCAATATGCGCATTTTGTGTATTTGTGGCATGCTTGTGACAGGCTTATCAATCACCGCCTGTAGCCAACATCCTTTGTTTGACACCTCATCCTTGTCGGAAAATGTGCCAGCAACATCTAATCAAGCGATCAAAACAGAGTCCTCATCTGTTAGAACATCAGCTTTAATTTCTAACATTCCCACGGTGACAGGGACCGTGACTTTAAAACAGGCTTTGGACCTAGGATTGCTTCACGATCCGTCATTGCATGTCCAACGCTTGCATAAAGAAGCTTTACAAGCAAGAGCCCAGCAAGCAGGTTCATGGTCTAATCCAGAGCTTGAAGCTGAGTTTGAAAACTTTGCAGGTAGCGGTGAATCCTCAGGCACAAAAATTTTAGAGACCACGATCAGTCTGGCGCAAACTTTTCCCCTTGGTCATGACCTAGCGTACATGCAGCAAGTCGCTGGACACCAAGTGCAATTAGCGATTTGGGATCAACAAGCTGCTCGTGTGGCATTGTTGACGACGGTTACACAACGTTATGTGCAAGCTTTAGCGAGCCAAAAGCGTTTGCAACAAGCAACCCATAACTTACAACTTGCCCAGCAAGTGCAATCTCTAACGCAAAAGCGCGTGGATGCAGGAGTCTCACCTTCCGTGGAACTGATGCGCGCTGCGGTGCAAATTGCTCATGTCAACGTGCAGCTTAAACAAGCACAACGTCAAAAACAGGCTGCCTACCAACAGCTGGCCTTGTCATGGGGGCAGTGTGATGTGACCTTCGATAACTTAAATGGTGATCTCGAATCCTTAGCCGCTTTACCCAGTATGGCTCAGTTGATTCAAGGCATTGAAAAAAATCCAATGATTGCTCGCTGGGCTGTGGAAATCAGTAAGCGACAAGCTCAGTTTCAACTAGCCAAAGCACAAGGGATTCCCGATATCACCGGGCGTCTGGGTTATCGACAGAGTAATGACAGAGGGGATCAGGCACTGGTTTTTGGGGTGTCCTTGCCTTTACCGCTTTTTAATCGCAATCAAGGCGAACAACTAGCAGCACGCCTAGGCAGTCAATCAAGTGTTTACGAAAAACGCATCGCAGTTTTACAACTTCAGCAAACGCTTAATCAAGCATACACACAATTGGCCACGGCTCATGACATGGCGACGGCATTACGTGATGACGCTTTGCCCATGGCACGTAAAACTTTTGAGATGACTCGCCAGACCTATCAGCGAGGTGATGTGAAGTTCATTGATGTGATTGACGCAGAGCAAATCCTCAATCAGTTGCAGACGCAATATCTTGACGCATTGACTCAGTATCACGAAGCAGTTGCATGGATTGAAGGCTTGATTTGCCAACCCATTTCAGCTTTGTCATCAGAGTCACCCGCTATTTAACCTAAAAAATAAGAAGTCTATGGAGATTAATCGATGTTAATAAAAATGTTCACACACTATTTAATCGTTGGCATGTTCATCACGTTCCTGTCATTATCCGCCGCAGTAGATGCCCAAGATGAGCACGAAGGCCATGACCACGGCGATCATCAAGAACAACGTAAAGAGACGCACGAAACGCGCGATGACCACGACGACCATGATGACCCTAAAGGGCATGATGACCACGCAGGGCATGACGATCACGAAGACGGGCCTTTGCGAATTGATGCTAAAATGCTGAAAATTTTCGATATTCGGACTGCTAAGGCAGGCCCAGGAACCATCGCCAAACACCTAGTTTTATCAGGTGAAGTGGTATTTAATGCGGATCGCATGGCTCATGTGACAGCTGCTGTGGCTGGCATCGTCCGGCGGATTAACGTCAGCGTCGGTGATCGTGTAACGCAAGGACAAGTGCTTGCTGTTTTAAGTAGTCGTGAGCTGGCTGCTGTGCGCAGTGAACTATTGGCCAATAAAGCACGTTGGGATTTGGCGAAAGAAAATGCAACCCGTGACAAGCGTCTGTTTGATGACAAAGTGGGCACGCAACGCACGATGCTCCAGTCGCAACAAATGGCTCATGAAGCGAATATTCAATACAGCCTCACTGAAAACGCATTGCACGCTTTGGGATTTTCACATGATCAAATCAACACAATTCAAAACGATACACATGATTTAAATTTGTATGAACTTAAAGCACCTCTTGCAGGAACCATCATTGAACGTCATCTCTCAATCGGCGAGAACATTGCATTCGAGAGTACGGAATCAACATTTCTAATTGCAGATATGAGGCATGTCTGGGTGAACCTTTCTGTTTATCAACGTGATCTAATACAAGTTCGTGCAGGGCAGCTTGTTGAATTGGACTTTGGACACGATATGCCCATTGCTAAGGGAACCATCGCATTTTTGTCACCGACGATGGATGAGCAAACCCGAACAGCAACAGCTCGCATAGACCTTGGTAACCCCAAGGGCTATTGGCGACCGGGCTTGTTTGTGACGGGCAAGGTTCATGTTAATACGTGGGCTTCGGATTTGGTTTTGCCCGCTTCAGCAGTGGTCAAAATTGATGGGCAATCCGTGGTGTTCATTCAAACTAAAGAAGGGTTTGAACCGGTTAAAGTTAAGACAGGCAAAACGGATCAAACATCGATTCAGATTCTTCAAGGGATCAAGCCCGGCCAAACTTATGTCTCAACCAATGCCTTTGCTCTAAAAGCTCAACTAGGGAAAGGAGCTTTTGGCGACGGTCATAATCATTGATCAATACGTCAAAAAAAAATATCATGATTGAAAAATTAATTGACCACGCACTGCGGAATCGTCTGCTGATGGTGGTACTTGCTGTATTGGTGATGCTCGCTGGCTACTGGTCTTACAACAGGCTTCCAGTGGATGCATTTCCCGATGTTTCGCCTAATCTCGTGCAGGTTTTTACAACGACTCAGGGGCTTGCTCCTGAAGAAATTGAAATGTATGTCACCTATCCTGTTGAAGCCGCCATGACGGGCTTGCCAGGTGTGGAAAAAATTCGTTCGGTTTCTAATTTTGGTCTTTCGGTGGTGAATGTTTATTTCCAAGAAGGGATGAGCATTTACTTTTGCAGACAGCTCATTAGTGAAAGGCTCAGTGAAGCACGCGAGCAAATTCCTCAAGGATTTGGTGAGCCAGAAATGGGGCCGATTTCCACGGGGATGGGCCTCGTGTTGTTTTATTATCTGCATGACACCACGGGTCAACATACGCTTGAAGAATTGCGCACCATGCAGGATTGGATCGTCAAGTTCAATTTGCAAACGGTTCCGGGCGTGACGGAAGTACTGGGTATTGGCGGTTACGAAAAACAATATCAAGTTGCTGTTGATCCTCAAGCTTTGCTGCGCTATGACGTGACACTTAATCAAGTCATCGAACGCATCCGTGCGAACAATCTCAATGTGGGGGCACAGTTCATCGAGAAAAATGCAGAGGAGTTAGTGGTTCGTTCCGTCGGACTAGCTAATGGCATTGATGATTTAAAACAGATCATCATTAAATCTGTCGATGGGCGTATTGTCTATCTTGATCAGCTTGCTGAGATTAAAATCGGCGGTGCGATTCGCCGCGGCTTACAAACGCGTAACGGCACGGGTGAAGTGGTCGCGGGTATGGTTATTAAACTGTATGGCACGAACGCTTCAACAGTGATCCAACAAGTTGAAGAACGCATTGTCAAAATCAATCAAACACTCCCAGAGGGCGTGGAAATTGTCCCTTACTACCAGCAAAAAGATATTGTCCAAGCATCAGTGAACACGGTCAGCAAAGCGTTATTGCAAGGCATCGTGTTGGTGATCGTTGTCTTGCTTGTATTTATGGGGGGCTTGCGTCCTTCGGTGGTTGTTGCAATGGCGATTCCATTTTCTGTACTCTTTGCATTTATTGCGATGAAGTACTTTGAGTTGTCAGCGAATCTGATGTCTTTGGGGGGGCTTGCGATTGCGATTGGCATGATGGTTGACGGTACGATTGTGGTGGTCGAAAATGTCGACCGTCTTCTGCGAAATGCGCCTGCATCTGAATCACGATTGCACGTCGTTGGACGAGCCTGCCGTGAAGTGGGAAGGCCCATTGTCTTTGCGATTGCGATTATTATTCTGGTCTTCTTGCCGTTGTATACGTTGCAAGGTGTCGAAGGCAAAATGTTCCGTCCCTTGGCTTATACGGTTGCGCTTGCCATGCTTGGGTCGCTTATTTTTGCTTTATTCTTGGCCCCGGTTTGTAGCGATTTACTGATGCGTCGGCCCAAGAAAAAAGCATCGACTTCCAAAGAGCCTTTGATTGTACGATTATTGCTACTGCCTTATCGCCCGATTTTAAGTTTGTTTATTCGCTGGCGTGTGTTGGCTGTTTTATTGGTGGTCTTGCTGATGGGATTTGGTGCATACGTTTTTCCAAAACTCGGTTCAGAATTTACCCCCAAACTCCGTGAAGGAACCGTCGTAGTGCGTTTGACGATGGCACCTTCGATTTCACTAAGCCAAAGTCGAACCAATACCTTGCTAGTTGAAAGGCTGCTGCTTGAGATTCCAGAAGTGAGTGAAGTGACGAGTCGCGTTGGCCGGGGTGAGGTTGGTGCGCATGCAGACCCGATTAACTCTGCGGAAATGTATGTCCTACTTAAACCCAAATCACAATGGGAAAAAGGGGTAAATCAGAAAAGTATTGAAGAGGCGATCCGACATTCGGTCGATAATCTGCCTGGGATTCAAGCAAACTTAACGCAGCCTATTGAGATGGCAGTTGACGAATTACTTGAAGGTGTCAAAGCTGAGTTAGCCGTCAAAATCTTTGGAGATGACCTCGATGTTCTAGTGGCTAAAGCTCAGGAAATCGCAGCAGTTATCCAGCAGGTCGATGGCGCAGCGGATGTCCAAATGGATCAAGTCACCGGCACACCTCAATTACTCATTAAACCTGACCGTCAGGCGATTGCTCGTTTTGGCCTAAACATACAGGATGTCCAAGATGTCATTCGCAGCGCAGTCGGGGGGGTTCATACGGGTGAAATTTTTGAGAACATCAAACGTTATCAAATTAATGTTCGCTATCAAGCTGATGCGAGAAATTCCATCGAGTCGATTGCAAATATTTTGATTGATAGTCCCTATGGCATTCGCGTCCCGCTTAGTCAAGTTGCAACGATTCAAGAAATCGTCGGCCCCCGTCAAATTACGCGAGAAAATAATCAGCGATTTATCACCGTTCAATGCAATGTTGTCGGACGGGATATCGGCTCATTTGTCGCTGATGCTCAGAAGCTTATTGATCAAGAAATTCAATTGCCCACAGGCTATCTCACCGTATGGGGCGGGCAGTTTAGGCTTCAACAGCAAGCTAATAAACGCCTTGCAGTGGTGGTGCCTGTGACGTTGTTGCTGATTTTTATCTTGCTTTATAGTAGTTTTAATTCACTCAAAAATGCAGCTTTGATTTTGCTTAATATCCCGCTTGCGCTGGTGGGCGGGGTGATTGCGTTATGGCTCACCGGCCAGAATCTTTCGGTTCCATCCTCTGTCGGTTTTATCGCTTTACTTGGTATTGCGGTGGGCAATGGCATGGTGTTGGTGACTTGCATCAACCAACTGGTATCTGATGGTCATGATGTGGATGCTGCCTCACGCAACGGGGCGTATCTGCGTTTACGTCCTGTCCTGATGACCGCAGTGACCACTGCGTTAGGACTGATCCCTTTGCTTTATGCAACAGGAACCGGCAGCGAAGTGCAACGCCCATTGGCAACCGTGGTCACCGGCGGGCTTGTGACATCGACTCTTTTGACATTGCTCGTTTTACCCTCACTGTATAAATGGTTTAGCATTGCCATTGACCGTGAAGTGACTGATAATGCTACTAACCAAAAGTTGGAGACTGCCGGATGAAAAAAATTGAAGCTTACATCAAGTCCCATCGACTCGACAGCGTGACGGCGGCTCTGCGCCAAGTTCAAGGCCTAACAGGCTTGACCGTCATCCAAGCCCATGGTTTTGGACGTGGTCATCAAGGAACCGAGGTACATCCGACGGTCGAAATGGTCCATGATTTGAATGCAGTGGTTCGATTGGAAATTTTTTGTCGCGATGAACTTGTTCAAGAAATCACAACGGTGATCCAAGCAAAGTCCCACACGGGCTTGCGTGGTGATGGGAAAATTTATGTCTTGCCCGTGGAGCAGGCGATTCGGATTAGCTCTTCTGAAGAAGGGCCTTTAGCTGTTTAATGCTATTTTGTCTTTGAGCTAGCCATTGTGATGTTGAATCCAATTGCATGTACGACTTGGGCTCGATGCGTGTTGTGCCCATGGTTCTGATTGATGGTTTGTGACACAAGCTACTTGGTGTCGTGAAAGCAGATTTCCCGCGAACGGCCTTGTGTCTAGCCATGATTTTTCGGTGATTTTGTTTTTAAAAGTACAGCATAAGTTGATGCAGGAATCTAGTTTTGGTCGTAACAGTTCGTAATCCTCAAAAGCCCCTTTTTTAATAAGGTCAATCCGTAAAAAAAAGTTTTATTGTGTTTGATTTGTTTCTTAACGAGTCATACGATACCGATCTCTTGAAGACAGAAAGTGATCGATTGCGTGCCTCTCTGTTTTATTCGAAGAAATAAATGCGGGCAATAAAGATGAATCGTTTGAATCCAACATCAAAATTGATCGTAAAAAATATGCGTGGCCAGATCGGCCAGCGTTACGAAGCAACTTGGCGGAACAATCTACTAAAGCTGGATTGGGATGGCGAGTTTCTAAAACCATTTGCCGAAAAAACAGCGACCAGTGGATACGTCGGTTTGGGCAAATGCGTTGATGCTTTGGTGCGATTTACAGCAATGACGCAAGACCCTACCTTGCTCGCTTTGCGAACGCATGTGATTGATACCATGCTCAAGTGCCAGACACCCCAGGGGTACCTGGGGTTGTATGCGCCAAAGGCACGGACCATGCAGCTTTGGGATATCCATGAATTGGCGTATGTCCTTTGGGGCTTGCTTACTGACTGGGCGTATTTCCAACATAAACCTTCACGTTCTGCTGCGATCAAGTTGGGGGAGTATTTACTTAAGCAGATGGCTGATGTCGATCCCACGCAACTGTTAAATGGTGATCAAGATTCCGTCGCTCAAGAGCTAAATATCATTGGCCTTGATCGCTCGTTGTTGGCGTTAACGCAAGTGACGGGTGATGTGCGGTATCAGAATTATGTGGTGACGAAGTTAAAAATTGAAACATGGGATTTGCCGATTGTTTTAGAGAGGCATGGCAAAATCGAAGGTCATGCATATGCATATTTAACACGATGTTTAGCACAACTGGATCTCTACGAACAAACAAAAAATAACGAATTATTAAAGCAAACACGCCAAGCAATGTTCTTTCTTGTTCATTCATTAGGACTTGTGATAACAGGGTCTTGTAGCATTAGTGAGTGCTGGCACGATGATCAACGTGGCAATGGAGAATTGGCTGAAACGTGTGCAACAGCTTATTTGATTCGTGTGTGTGCAAGGCTTTTGCGTTACGACAACGATGGCAAATGGGCTGATCTAATGGAACGCACGATTTACAATGCGTTGTTTGCAGCTCAATCATCTGATGGACGCAAGATTCGATATTACACGCCATTTGAAGGGCCCCGTCAGTATTATGACACGGATACCTATTGCTGTCCGAATAATTATCGACGAATTGTTTCTGAGTTGCCTGATTTAATTTACGATTGGCAGGAGCAAATATTACAAGTTAATTTGTACGAAACCTCTGCTGCGTGTATTGAATTAGCTGATGGTCAGCAGGCAACGATTGAGCAAATAACTAACTATCCTAGTGATGGAGAAATTAATTTTTACATTGAGCTGGATCACGATGCTTGTTTTGCATTGCGACTACGTCAGCCTAGATGGTGCGATGATGCTCATTTGATCATCAATGGCGAACTTCAAAAAGTTGCTGTTGAGAAGGGGTTTTTGACGATTTTTCGTACTTGGCAATCGAGCGATCATGTGCGATTAACTTTGTCTATCAAACCTCGATTGGTTCAAGGCCTAGCTAAACAAGCAGGCAAAGTCGCAGTGATGCGCGGCCCGGTGGTGTATTGCGCGCAAGCTAGTCAGATCAATATCAAAAACGTGGACGGCAAGTCGTCTGCTGTAGATCAAGCCCATGACCTTGGCGCGTTTACGTCGCTTGTTATTCAAGAGCTTCCTCAGACTCAGATGGATTTAAGTGGCCCACCGCTTGTTCTTAAAGGTCAAGTAGATAGTCCTGATGGATGTCAATGCTACGAAGTTGTCATCCCATTAATGCCGTATCCTGATCCCGATGGTGATAGGACTTATTTCAAAGTCGGGCCAACTGTTGCGGTTGTCAGAGATCATTTGCTGGCGAAGGAAGTTCAGCAAGATTCGCGTTTAAAGCGACACCATTTTGATCCTGATGCGATTAAGACATAGTGAAAAAAGCAAGGGCATGTCGCAGGAGATTCTTGCCTTGACGGTCAGGGCTGTGATATCACGCCTTGTTTTGTACGTTTGCTGAGCATATCACCGGCGAGAATGTCTAATTTCCCATGCATGTATATGGCCAGGAATGCTGTCATTACATGCTTTTGAACAAAATATATGGGGCTAAAAATCAAAAAAATTTGCAATTGCTCTTAGGTGTGGGTAAGTTCTCGACCAAGTTGGCTTCCTTTGGAAAGGGCTCGGTTATGACTCCCACCTCTATTAAAAATGTGCGTTTACTTGAGTCTGGAAAAGGTATTTCCAAGGGCTCTTTATCTTTTTTAGATGGCAGTATTGTCGCCCAGGTATCTGCTCTGACGACCCTTGATGGCAAGGATTTTTTGCTCACGCCCGGCTGTATTGACATTCATACACATGGCATTGAGCAATATCTCTACGAGGTCAGTCCAGAACAATTTCTCGCCGCTACCACCTGTTTGGCGCGTCATGGCACAACCAGTGTCTGCCCCACTTTATACACCGTGATGGACCATGCTTCGCTAGGAAAACTGGAAATACTCGCCAACACCATTGATCAAGTGACAGATGTCTGCATCCCGGGATTGCATTTAGAAGGGCCGTTCTTAGGGCTCCCCGGTGCCGGGGCGATGACGCTTGATGGCGATGTGGGTTTGCTTAACGAGTTACTCGCAGCAACAGGCAATCGCGTTGCGGTCATGTCGATCGGGCCGGAACAAAAAAATATTGTGCCTGTGATTGAACGATTGGTAGAAGCAGGGGTCATGCCTTTGATTACGCATACCCGTGCGGACATTGATCAAACGCAAAAAGCCATTGATGCAGGCGCTCGTCATGCAACGCATTTTTACGATGTCTTTCATGTTCCCGGCCCGGCGAACTCAGGTGTTCGGCCCGTCGGCGCTGTTGAGGTGATTTTGGCAGACCGTCGATGCACGGTCGATTTTATTGCTGA
>JAESSU010000320.1 GCA_016763955.1 Phycisphaeraceae bacterium
AACTCGGCGATACCGGTATCGGAACTTTTGAACATCTCGATGGCGAAATGCTTATGCTCAAAGGCATCGTCTATCAAATTCAACCAGATGGCTCAGTTAAACGTCGCAACAATCAAACTCAAATTCCCTTTAGCACGGTCAAATTTTTTGAAGCAGATCAAATCCGACACTTCAAGCAACCCCTGACCTATGCACAACTCACGCAGCAAATTGATAGTCAACTGCCAACTAAAAATTGGTTTTATACCTTCATTGCCCATGGGACTTTCAAGTTCGTTAAAACACGCAGTGTCCCCAAACAGTCACCGCCCTATCCGCCATTGATCCAAGTCGTCAAAGCACAACCCACCTGGACTTTTGAAAATGTCACTGGCACACTTGTAGGTTTCCGCTGCCCAGCATTTGCCAAAGGACTTAATGTCCCCGGATACCATCTGCACTTTCTCCGCGATGACTTAGCTGGCGGCGGACATGTCCTAGATTTTCAAATCAGTAACATCACCTTACAGATTGATCATTCCCGCCAATGGCAAGTTGAGTTGCCCGATACAGCCTTTTTCAAAACCATGAACCTAGCTCAAGATCGCAGCAAAGAATTACACAAGGTCGAAAAAGACCATTAATAGCTTGCAAAGTCCACATAACAACGACTAAATATGTGATTTACGACATCTTTTTGTCGAATGACTTGACGGATTATGTTTAAAAACCGATAAATAGGTACGAACATATCTCTTAAGGAAATCACATGAGTAAGTCCAATAAGAAAAACGGCTCGAAAAAAAGTGCTGACAAAAAAACTTTTTTCTGTGAACAGCAAGAGGATGTTCGACCTAAACTCAAAAAAAAGTTTTACGAAAAAGAACTCCAGAATATGCAGCTTGAACTCGTCAAGCTCCAAGAATGGATCAAGCATCAAGGATTGAAAGTGGTCGTTCTTTTTGAAGGTAGAGATGCTGCGGGTAAAGGGGGAACGATTAAGCGTATTACACAATCTTTAAATCCCCGTGTCTGCCGTGTCGTGGCTTTGGGGACACCACTGAACGAGAAAAAACCCAATGGTATTTCCAACGGTATGTACCCCATTTACCAGCTGCTGGTGAGATGGTTCTTTTTGACCGCAGTTGGTATAACCGCGCGGGTGTCGAACAGGTCATGGGATTTTGCAGCAAAGATGAATATATTGAGTTTTTACGAAGTTGCCCAGAATTTGAACGCATGCTTATTCACTCAGGCATCATTGTCATCAAGTACTGGTTTTCTGTTAGCGACAAAGAACAAGAAATCCGTTTTGAATCCCGTATTGATGATCCCACCAAACGTTGGAAGCTTAGTCCGATGGACTTAAAGAGTCGTGAAAAATGGGTTGAGTATTCTCGTGCAAAGGATCGTATGTTTGCAGTGACGGATACTAAGCAATGCCCGTGGTGGGTGGTTCCGTCAGATGACAAAAAACGTGCGCGATTAAATTGTATATCACATCTGCTTAATCAGATCCCATATAAAGATCTCACGCCCGAGCCTATTAAGCTCCCCCCCCGCGGAGATGATGAGACCTATGTGCGTCCGCCTATTGATGAACAATCGTTCGTGCCTCAAGAATATTAATTTCTAATATCCGCACACAAAAACATAAAAAGCCGCAGGAGAGAAACTATCTCCTGCGGCTTTTTTTTATGAGCTTTTGTATTGCTATTAGGCGTTATGTTAAGGCATCAAGACTATTTAGCCCTAGCGGTTCACGCATGAAAAACGGTTCTGCATAATCGACACCGATGCGTGAACCCATGTAGCCATTCATCTGTTTTAACCACGTAACGACTTTGCGGTTTTTCCCTGGCAAAACAAACTGAGTTTCATAAGCCTCAATGGCCTGAATCTTCTTTTCCATGAAAGGCGTAATGTCTAGGCAAAAACTCGGATTAGCCACGTGTCTTAAATGTGTGCAATAGTAATAAATCATCCACTTGGGATAGATTGGTTCGCCGGGCAAATCAATCTTCGATAACTTGGCATCAAAACGTGCATCCTCGACAATCCGTGTCACCGCAAGATGGTCAGGGTGAGCGTCTTCAAAGTATGGCAGGAAAATAATACTTGCCTGATGTTCACGGATCACGCCCGCAACCTTATGACGGGCTTCAATGCTATGGGTAACAAACCGGTTGGGAAGTCCAAGCAACTGGCGTTTGACTCCTAAAATTTCGGCAGCTTGGGTCCACTCAATTTCTCGTTGCGCAACCGAGCCTAGCGGCGTGGGTTCGCCATTGGTCATATCAAGTAAGAGAATGTTATGCCCCTGGCTTGCGAGACTCAGGATTGTCCCCCCCATCCCCAATTCTTGATCATCTGGATGCGGGCCGACGACGAGTATATTGGCCATGTATTGTACTTCCTTGTCACACGGAGATTCGAGTTAGTTCTATCAATTTAAATCAGCCAAACGTAAGCGGATTTTATTCCCGATTTCTCGCATTTGGGTCATAAGCTCTCGCCGGTGTCTTGGGGCATCTTGCTGTCGCTGATAGCACCATTCACGGCAGAGTAAGCTTAGGCGAGTACACAGTTTAATCAATTGAGTATCGTATTCACGAGGGATTAGCTGCCATATTAGACGGCTAAGGACCTGACTTGCGGGCATGTTTAAGTCCGAAGGAACATTCTGTTCATAGGCCAATGCAATCTCACCTAGTGCAAGGATAAACGAAAGGTTTTCTTCTAGACGATCTTCATTGAGCTTTAAATCTTGCCTGTTATTGTTTTGGACATACAAGCGAGAGACTTCATTGATGTGTGTTGGAATCAACGCAAGTAGCGGCGTGAGGGTCGTGTTATTAAGATCAATTAATCCAAGACGTTGAAATAAATTGTGCTTTGAGGCATGGATTGTTTTGTTGAGCAGTCTACTGTTTTGAACGATATATTTTGCATGATTTAATTTTTCAGAGGCATGATCAGCATTGGGGGTAGGCGATTGCCAGAGTTGGAGCCATTGATTGATGTCGGTGGTGATTTGTGTCGTTATTTTTTGTTGTGATTCAAGACTCCCGATGGCATTGTATGCTGAGATATCGATTGCTTGTTGCCACTGTTTTGAAAGTGACAAAAGTAAACTTAAAGCTTCTTGGATTTGTGATGTATCTTCAGAGTGTGTTTGTTGTAGTAAGGTTTGGGCGGCCGTTTTTAGTGACTTAAAAGAGCCTGCTGCTTGATGGCTTATCAGTAGTGGTAATTGATGCAGGTCATCAAAAAGGACTCGTATTTGATGACACGCATTAATTTGATTTAAATATTGCAAGTTGAGTGTCAAGGGGATTTCGACGGTCATCTGCTCGGTGAGCTTGATGAGTTTGCTGCGAAGTTGTTCCCAACGTTCTATGGCTAATTGGTAAGCGGGCGTAAAATCTAGACTCGGCGAATGACTTTTCATCCGGACGTGTAACCACGTATCAAGCACCGTTTTGATCCAATATGCAATGGGCTTTAAACGAGCGTGATCCGGCTGAGCGATCGTCACTGCGAGCAGTTTCTCATAGGGAAGCGTGTCTTGGAATTGATCTTGTAACTGGTCCATACGCGTGATGGCATCATCAAAAATTAAGACACGGTTGAGTTGTTTTAATCCCAAAACTCTTTGTTTGGGGTTCTGGTAGTTCGATAATCCTGTGAGTAAAGATTCATTAATTAACGGATTTGCTTGTATGAAGGCGGTATCTTGTTTTTTAAGAATTTCAAGAACACGAACAATTTGGGACATCAATTGATAGGATTCGTAAACTAGGGGCCGAAATTCTTGTACTTTTAATGCGGGTTTGACGTGTTGCAAAATCTCAGCGACGGGTAAGCTCTGATTCTTTAAGGCTAGGAACTGTTGTGTGAGTTGGTCTAGCTGTGACGGCTTTAATAGAGACGCAGAGGGGTGTTGCCAAGTGCTGCGAATTAGTGGATAGCCTGCTGCTTGTAGTGCATCTGCTAAGGGAGCAAAGGCTTGACTTACCCGCAAGCGAACTTGCCCGGGGTAGAAGACGTTGAGTTTGAGTTTGCTAATGGGGTTCTGTGAAAAACGTTCTAGCGCAGGCTTGAGTAATGTATAAGTCCGGCGTTGATGTTTTGTGGGGGTGACCTTGTCTCGTTGGAGGGCAGGTAAGTTAGGCAGTTGTGCGTAAAGTTCATCTAGGGCTTTAAGATGTTCGTAGATCATCGTGCCATAGAAGACCATGGAAATACCTGCGTCTGATGGGTCTGCCAGGCCGCTGACAAGTAGGTCTCGAGCTAAAACTCTTGTGCGAATGCACGCACGGGCAATAAGGACTTTGTCTTGACTGTCATATTCGGTGGCTGCGAAGTTTTCAAGTTGCTGATCCAATGATTGAATCAGGGGTTGGGCATACCCCCAGGATTGAACCTGAGCTTGCGTGGTTGCACATGCCATTCCAATGAGCATGACAAGTAAAATTTTAGATATAGCCTTGAATTTCATC
>JAESSU010000321.1 GCA_016763955.1 Phycisphaeraceae bacterium
TGATCCGTCACTTGAACCTGTGGGACTTGGGAAAACCATATGTCCGACTCATCTGCTTGCAAACCAAAATATTTGCAGGCTGTCAGAAACATTTCAAGACGTGCCGCGACCCAAGGAAACCGCTGGGGGGATTCTGGTGCATTACGCAAACCCAAAAAGGCAACTTTTTTGTCACCGCGTTGAGCAAGGTGTTTAACTGCTTGCCACATTCCTTGGTTCCAATTTACGTTAACACCATCAAACAATCGGCTATATAGGCTTCGTGTGGTGACTGTCGGCAGACCTAACGACCATATCCGCTGAGCTTTTTGTTCGTCTTCTGCAGAATCATTAAGCCCGTTAATGTCGAACCAGACTATGGCATCGGCCATCTCCGGCAGTTGGTCATATCGCTTTTGAGCTAAGGGATGAAACTCGTCTTCAGTCTGAAAACGAGTGGTTGCGCCAAGGGCTTGGAGCTGGCGTTCAAGGCTTTCAAATGGCCGTGGGTCACCGCGCGTAAGCCAAGCTAACGGTCCAAGAATCATCACACGAATACCGTCAAGACGGTGAGTATTAGTTTCGGAAACGGGGGCTGCGACACGTTGCGTGGCATCGTCAGTTACAAAAGTTCCTTTCCCTCGTGTCTGATTGATCACACACTCTTGAGCCAACAGGCTTAACGCATGACAAGCCGTGTTGAGACCCACCCCAGACTCCGCGGCGATCTTTCGTACCGGCGGAAGTCGGTCACCGTTTTTCAGATTCCCGATGCGGACTTGGTCTTTGATAAAGCGCGCCAGCTGCTGATAAGCGGGGTCACCCGAGACGGCTGTTACTGATTGTTTCCATATAACCATGACAAGCAATACTATGTGGGTAGTATTGCATTGTCAACCAATTCTTAAAATATAATTCACCGAGTGATAGGACTACCCGTGAGTCGAATTATGCCGGCAAAAATCAATTTTTAAATTATAAATGCTTTAAATTAATAAATTTAAAGATTACAGGCCGGGCATGGAGGCCTAGCCATCATCCAAAAACAATCGTAATGGGTACGTGTTGTTAGAGATTAATATGTGTGAGCACGGTTGTTATGCCAGTGTCATTTGGGGGGTTGTTGACGGATTAATTGGTACGTTTAGAATCCTTGTATTATTGATGGATAATAGATCAGTATGAATGCCAAACCCAATGTGCTGTTTATCATCTGTGACGACTTGAATAATGCAATCCAAGGTCTTGGTCGCCAACCTTGTGCGCCTGCTCCTAATCTTCAGAAGTTGATGAGTCGGTCGGTCACGTTTACCAATTCTCAGAATAATTGTCCGATCTGTTTGCCCTCGCGTGATTGTCTGTTTAGTGGGTTGTATCCGCATCACACGGGTTCGTTGAATCTATGGGACAACTGGCAATGGGTCATGCCTTTGAACACCACGCAGAAGCAAACCCGGTATCACGGCCAGCATGTGTTGCGTGAGAGTACGCTACTGCCTGAACATCTCAAGGCCGCTGGGTACGACACATTTGGTGTGGGCAAACTGCTGCATCAAGGTCTATTTATCAAACCCGAAATATGGACGCAATACGGCGAGGGGCCTAACTATGGCCCATGGCTTTTCGATGCACAAACCGGTGAGTCTTGCGGTCATCCGCGGAATCGGAAATTGGTCAATTCACCAGCCATTAGCAAGTACATTGAACGTTATGCCGGGATCGATCATTTCTTTATTGATGATGATCGCCTGCGTTATCCATTTGAAATGGACTTTGGATCCACGGATGAATATTACAAAGCATCTGATCAGATCGATGTTTATTACGACAATAAAAAATCAAAGCGTTTTCATTATGTCAGTGAAACGGATCGCGATTTGCTGCCTGATGAAAACGATACGCAATGGGCTGTTAATAAGCTTCAAGAGAAACACGACAAGCCGTTTTTTCTAGGGGTTGGCTACATGAAGCCTCATACCCCTATGATTGTTCCGCCATCTTTTATCGAGCAATTCCCGTTGGATGAAATCCAGTTGCCGGAAAAAATTGAAAACGACATTGCTGATTGTGTGCGTACGATGGTCGATCACCGTCCTTACGGATTTGCGGTCTATCAGAGCCTTATCGAAAACGGGACACAGCAATACAAACGCTGGCTTCAGGCTTATTTGGCTTGCGTTGCCTACATCGATCATCAGGTCGGTTTGCTCTCGACGCTCTGGAGAACAGTTCCTATCGAGACAACACGATTGTGATTTTTACCAGTGACAACGGCTATCACATGGGGGAAAAGACTTTATTTTCAAAGACACACTTTGGGAAGAAGCTGGACAAATCCCGCTAATCATTAGCACGCCTAGCCAAACTACTCAGGGACAGATATGTCCCAAGCCTGTTTCACTGGTGGATATTTACCCGTCACTGGTTGAATTTTGTGGTTTGAATCAATCCCCCAATGTACAAACACACGGCCATCCGCTTGATGGATTTTCACTAGCCCCATTGCTGGATGATCCCCAAGGTTCATGGGATGGGCCGCCGGTCGCGTTGAGCAGTGTGCGAGGTCAAAGTGGTGTGCATCATGCTGTTCGTTCGGAACGCTATCGTTACATCCTTTGTCAAAATGGCGAGGAAGAACTCTACGACCATCAGTCCGACCCGCACGAATGGGAAAATTTCTCGCAGCATCCAGAATATCAACAGATTAAATCTGAACTCCGACAAGAACTTCTCAAACTCCGCTGGCAGTAGAAAAAATCACGTGTTTGCCTTTAGCGACAAAGTGTTTGTGCTCGGCGGAACCGTGGATCGACGGATGATCAGCGAGGTGTCTAGCATTAATTGAATGGGGTCCCGGTCAGGGAACATGTGGCGGTTGATCACTTGTCGTACCGCTTCTCGGCCGGCACGTTCAGTGGGGGCTGAGATGGTTGTTAAGGGAGGCGACAGTTTTGAAGCAAAAGGCAAGTCGTCGTAGCCGGTAATGCTGACGTCTTTAGGTATTTGAATGCCTTGGTTATCTAAAATGTCTCCAACATATCGAGCAAGCCCGTCCGACGAAGTAATCATCGCGGTGACGGGTTCATCGCCTTGGATTAGCTTGAGTATTTCGTTGTGCCAGTGAGGATCAGCTTCATCAACGAACACTGGCAAGAGTACTTTACGTTCTTTGTAAGGTAGATCGTGTTCGCTGTAAGCACGTTGAATGCTACGGAGTATGGTTTGAGAGTAGACGACAGGGTAGCGGTAATTGGTGCCGACCATGCCGATGCGGCGATGGCCCATATCGATGAGGTAGCGAGCCGTTTCATAGATGCCGTGTTCTAAGTTGAACGTGACCGAATCGCATTTGACGCCGGGTATGTGCAGGCCAATGCTAGAAACTGGAATGCGTTGCTCTGCGATGTTCATTGACTCATGTCGGATGTCGGTCGATCAGAAGGACATGGCAATCAGTCCGTCTGAATCACAGTTTAATAATTCGCGTACTGCCCATGCTTCGTTTTCTTCGGTGAAGCCGACGTTAATGGTTTGAGTCTCAATGTGATGTAGACGGCATTCGGCTTGAATGCCACGGAAGACCGACTCGAAGTAAGGCGTGTGTGTGTTGTAATAACAGACGCGGATTTTGTGGAGTCGCGGCGGTGCTGCGTTTTGAATGTCAGCGACAAAAGTGCCTGATCCCATGCGGCGAACGATTAAGCCTTCGGCGGCAAGATCGCGAAACGCCCGCGAGACCGTGGGGCGACTAAGTTTACCTTCTTGGGTGAAAGTTCGTTCGGGCTCAATGCGTTCGCCAGGCGAGTAAACCTTTTCCCAGATCGCTCCGCGAATCAAGTTGCTTAGCTGTTGGTGCATGGGTTGAGCATGTTGGCGTTTGAGTGTTTTTAGGTCGATTTTCATGATTGGCCTATCTATCTAATGAATAGCATAGTATAACATCGTACAATTGGTTAGATAAACTATTAAAAACATTACCAATTGCAAGCGTTTTCTGTTGACTTAGATTGCGGTGGAGATATTGTATGGACGGAAAGTCTGCCTGTTCGAGGTGTAAACTAGGCTTTCTTTTGAAGAATTAGAACTGTTTTTGTTGCGATTTATTCGGGTTTTTGGGTAAACGAAGACGGATTGCCAACAGTTTATTCGAGTCTTTAGATGTGAAATTTGGCTCTGTTGGATTGGTTTTAAATTGTGTATTTGTTTGTCCAATATTTATTGCGGCAA